>WTCN01000107.1 GCA_013138555.1 Methyloprofundus sp.
AAATTGTTCTGGTGTCATGGGGTGTGTTTTATTATAGTGACACGGTGGCTTTAAGCATAAAGCCTTACCTAAGATATAAATATATGATAAAAACTTTCTATTTTAAACGAATTGCGCTTAATTAAGCTATGGCGGTTAATAGAATAAGTTAGATAACTGATCTATTTTATCAATATTATAATCAGCATCCAACTCGTCAAGCGTATATTTTCCTATATAACCATAGGGAACTAAAGCCGTTTTAAAATTAGCCCGCTTACCTGCCTGTATATCACTGATGGAGTCACCGACCATTAAAGCCTGTTGTGCTTGAACTGCACATGCTTTTGCTGCTTCTAATAAAGGTAAAGGGTCGGGTTTCATGCGCGTAAAAGTATCACCGCAAGCAATAAATTGAAAATAGTCTTTAAGCCCTATTTCAGTTAATAAGGGTAAGGTAAGTTGTGCGGGCTTATTGGTAACACAGGCTAGTTTAACGCCTGCTGCTTTAAGCTGCTCTAACCCTTCTATAACCCCTGTATATAACTTGCTCTGCACACAGATATGGCTAGCGTAAAAATCGAAATATATTGTCATCGCCTGAGCCAAATTCTCGGGCTCTGTAGTGGGTTCCAGTTCCCCGGTTAGTGCGCGTTTAATTAACATTGTTGCGCCATTGCCCAGCCATTGTTTTATCAGCTGTTCAGGGAGGGGGCGCTGATTAATTACAACGAGCATTTTATTAACGGCACTAGCAATATCTGGGGACGAGTCTACTAAAGTGCCATCTAGGTCGAAAACAATCAGTTCGGGTTTAAAGTGTATCAATACTATGCCTTATTAAAAATGTAGAGTGGACTTTAGTCCGCCTGTCTCAGCATATAGTAGCGGACTGAAGTCCGCTCTACAGAGATAGTCAGGCTTCGTATAAGCTGAAACCAGGGTGTTCGTCATCATCTTAACTGGGTAAGTAAGTGAGCATAAAAGATTTAACACTTTTACCACAGAGGACACAGAGTATCTTTGTTGTGAAACCTCTATACTCTCTGTGGTGATCATGAAATTTCTTTATATAATTTAGGCATCCTTCATATGACCATGAAGCAGTTTACACTTTGAAATCCTATTTGAAATAAAAAACAAACGTAGCCCGTATGAAGCCTCAGCGTAATCCGGGAAATCAACGCTTCGAATACCCCGTATTACACAAGCTTCATACGGGCTACATTTGCTAAAAAATCAAAAGTGTAAAATGGTAAATGAACGCTGCCATATTATTTGTTAAAATAATTTTGGACGACTACTTAGATTTCAGAGATGAGGGTTTTTAATTCACTCCCCCCGCTGCCAAATGCCTAGGCTCCAGAATTTTCTCTAACTCTGTACGTGAAATATCGGTCATCTCTTCTGCTACATCAATAATAGGTCGCCCTTGCTTATAGGCCGATTTGGCCACTTCAGCCGCTTTTGCATAACCAATAATCGGGTTTAAGGCGGTGACCAGTATCGGGTTTCTTGCCAGCGCCTGTTGTAAATTATCGTCGCGCACACCAAAATCAGCAATTGCGGTATCTGCCAAAGTAATACTCACCTGACTGATAATAGCGATACTTTGCAAGATATTATAAGCAATCACAGGTAGCATCACGTTCAGCTGAAAAGAGCCAGACTGGCCCGCGATAGTAATCGTGGCATCATTGCCGATCACTTGTGCTGCCACCATAGCCGTTGCTTCAGGAATCACCGGATTTACCTTACCAGGCATAATACTGCTCCCTGGTTGTAAAGCAGTCAGCTCAATCTCTCCCAATCCGGCTAAAGGCCCGCTATTCATCCAGCGCAGATCATTGGCAATTTTCATTAAACTCACGGCAATGGTTTTTAATTGCCCGGAAAGCTCAACAATCGTATCCTGACAGCTTAGGCTTTCAAAAAAAGAATCATTCGGGCTAAAGGCAATATCTGTCGCATCACTCATGGTACTGGCAAATTTTTGCGCAAATTCTGGATGGGCATTAATTCCCGTACCCACTGCGGTTCCCCCTTGTGCCAGTTTTTGTACTCTTGGTAAAGTGCTATTAACCCGGGCAATCCCATTACGAATCTGTAACGCCCATGCCCCTAATTCTTGCTCCAAAGTCATCGGCATCGCATCCATTAAGTGGGTGCGCCCGGTCTTTGTATACTCTCCACAGGCAAGTGCTTTAGTTTCGATAGTCTTCGCCAGATGCTCTAAAGCGGGCAATAATTGCTGGTGACATTCAATTGCAGTACTCACATGTATTGCAGTAGGGATGACATCATTACTGCTTTGTCCCATATTCACATGATCATTTGCCCCGACTGTTTCAGCGCTTATGTCTGTCGCAAGGTGTGCTAGCACTTCGTTGACATTCATATTGGTACTGGTGCCGGAACCTGTCTGGAAAATATCTACCGGGAACTGATCGCGATGCTCCCCTTGAATTAATTGCTCGGCGGCCTGAATAATTGCATTTCCCCGGGGATCGTCCAGTAACCCCAGTTGCATATTAACTTTAGCGGCACTCTGCTTAATCAGGGCGACGGTTTTAATAAACGCGGGGGGCATTGTTAAGCCGCTGATAGGAAAGTTATTGATAGCACGCTGAGTTTGCGCACCATATAAGGCATCACTGGGGACTTGTAATTCACCCATGCTATCTTGTTCTGTTCTGTAGTGAGTTTTCTTCATTTCAATTTTTCCAGGTAGAGGGGGCTAAAGTTCACGTTACAATGCTGTTTGCATAAAAGCCTGAATATCCTCAATAGTAAAAGGCCAGCACAGCTCTTGTGTATATTGCGTATTAAGTAAGACAGGAATTTTTATCGCATATCGCGCTTGCCATTGCTCCTGCTCGGCAATATCAATTTTTTGATAGCTGATATTTTCCTGTATTAATAACGCTTCTGCCTCTTCACACAGGTGGCAGGCAGAGGTGCCTAACAAAATAAGTTTACTCATGGCCGACATGCTTTTCAAGATAGCCCATTAAAAAGGCCGAAATAACAAAAGTGATATGAATAAGCACATACCAAAGTAATTTATCATTGGCTAATTGCTCAATATTCATAAATACTTTGAGTAAATGTATCGATGAAATAGCAACAATTGAAGAGGCTACTTTCATCTTCAAGGAGCCATAGTCATGGGTTCCTAGCCAGCTTAACTTTTCGGTGCCTTCTTCAATATCCAGACGGGAAACAAAGTTATCATAGCCACTGAACATTACAATGATGGTTAAACTACCGACTAATGTTATATCAATAAAGGTCAGTAATTTTAAGATGAGCTGTGACTCATCTATGTCTAAAATATGTGGAATAAAATGGTATAGCTCTTGAAAAAACTTGACTGCCAGAGCCATTAAAGCCAGAGTCATGCCTAAATAAATAGGGGCTAACAACCATCGGCTGGCATAGAGCAGTTGTTCGATTTTATTTTCTATCATTGTGTTTCAATATGACTTTATAGACTGTGCTAACGATAGGAAGAACACCGTGATATATAGCTGATTAATAAACATAGGATATGCTGAGGCACGAAGCGCATCAACCATACTAAAAGTTTATATTTATTTCGCACCGTAAGCAAGCGAAAAAATTTGCCGATGAGTCGCTAAATCATGGCTGTTTGCAATGATTGCTGATTTAACTTGTTGCTGTAATTGTGTATCGGCAAACACCTGGCTTGCTCTAACCGGGACCGCCAGCGCGCGTTTAAAATAAATCATAGCCGCTTCAGGTTCGCCTAGTGTTACTAGCAAGTCAGCATAGAAATAATTTGCATCAATGGTATTAGGGTTAATAGCCAGTGCTTTTTCCAGCATTGCCCTGGCTTTATCATTATCCCCATAGGCGAGAGGCCAGCCGGGTACTTGATAGTAAAGAGAACCTAAAGTAACAAAGGCAGCGCCATCAGATGCGCCTGGATCAAGCTCTATTGCGCGTAACAATAAATCACGAGCCTGATGTATTGCTTGCAAGGCACTAAATGGGCCAATATTGACTGCATTGCTGGCGACAATAATTGCCTGCCGGATAATTAACTCAGCCTGATTCGGGTATTGTGTCTGTAAGGTTTTGAGCTTAATGAGCAATTGTTTAAATGCCGCATCCCGTTGCTCTTGTGCAATACTGTAATAAATTCGCGCCCATTCTGACTCGATTTTTTGCACGGTAAGCCCTATTTCATCAGCCTTGACAAGAGCTGGCATTAAATTAGCAGCAACGAAAAGAAAAATAGCAAATATTTGTTTCATAAGGGCAAATATAATTGCTAACCCACTTTTTAGCAATAATTGTTGCTAAAAAGATACTTTTGTCAGTTACTGGCGCGCCAAAGGGTAGAGAAAAACTTAACTACCAGGTTTTAAAAGGCTTTTGGGCTAATTGATTATTGTAATAACGTATATCTTCTGTAACCTCTTGTCCCACCCAGTCAGGCTTTTCAAACTGCTCATCTGCCGCAGATAATTCAATTTCAGCAACAATCAGACCTTGATTCTCTGCTGCAAATTCATCAATTTCCCAGGTATGCTGTTTAATGACCACAAGGTGCCGTGTTTTTTCCACTAAGGGCTTATGGCATAAGCTATCCAGCAACTCATGTGCATCCTGTGCCGGTATGTCGTACTCATATTCATGACGCTGTGCCCCTATGGTGGCACTTTTAATATTGATCTTGGCAGTATCATCACTGACCCTGATTCTGACTGAGCTATGCTCATCACTGTTCAGGTAACCCTGACGATAGTTAATTGATTTTGAAACCAGAGGACGCCAGTGATCATTTGCGAGTAAAAATTTACGTTCTATTTCAATTGCCATGTGTTTTATTCATATCCATTAGGGTTTTGGCTTTGCCAGCGCCAGGTATCTGCAACCATATCATCTAGTTTTTTTTCTGTTTGCCAGCTTAACTCGCGCAAGGCCAGGCTGGGATCAGCATAGTTTTCTGCAATATCGCCCGTACGGCGATCAACAATTTCATAAGGAATTGTTTGTCCAGTGATGCGTTCAAAGGCTGCAATAATTTCCAGCACACTATAGCCTTTTCCAGCACCCAGATTATATGCCTTACACCCTGAAATACTACCCAGTGAGTCAAGCGCACGCAAATGACCTTTTACTAGGTCTACGACATGAATATAATCTCGCACACCTGTGCCATCAATAGTAGGATAGTCGCCGCCAAACACGGACAGTTGTTCCAGTTTGCCAACGGCAACCTGCGAAACATAAGGAATCAGATTATTAGGGATGCCATTAGGGTCTTCGCCTATCAAGCCACTTATATGTGCACCTATTGGGTTAAAATAGCGTAATAAAATAATTTCCCAGGGGTTGCTGGCATTAGAGAGAGTATCAGCCTGTGCCAGATCCTTTAGGATCTCCTCAATCATCGCTTTCGACTTTCCATAAGGATTAGTCGCACCATATACTGGCAGATCTTCGCTGTATTTTACCGTATCGGGCTCACCATAAACTGTCGCAGAGGAGCTAAAAATGATTTTTTTAACGCCAAACTCTTCCATGACCTCTGTTAACACGAGTGTGCCATACACATTATTCTGATAATACCTTATTGGTTGCAGACAAGATTCACCCACTGCTTTTAAGCCGGCAAAGTGCATTACGGCATAAATATCATGCGTGGTAAAAATATCGCTTAATGCCTGTTTATCACGAATATCTGCCTGAATAAATGTAAGTGACTTAGCGGTGATTTTTTCAACCCGTGTTAATGACTCAGATTTACTATTGGATAAATTATCAATGACGATGACATCATAATTTTCCTGTAATAATTCAACACAGGCATGGCTACCAATATAACCAGCCCCGCCTGTTACTAAAATTTTTTGACCACTCATTATTAATTATTCCTGGATTTTTTTGTGTTACTAGATTGAATTGATGCCATATCAAAAAAAGATGTAGAAATTATTAATCTGAAAATCTATAAATAACGACACAGAGACACTTAGAAATCAGATTTAATAAAACCCGATAGTTGTGTAGCCCGTATGGAGCTTGCGGAATACGGGAAAGTGAGTGCGC
>WTCN01000104.1 GCA_013138555.1 Methyloprofundus sp.
TCTGGCAAAAAATACATAAATATAATGGGGTTGCTGCCCCTGTTATTTTATATATACATTCAACCACGCTTGGCTATGCCTATTTATTTGTTTTATCTGTGGCTTATCTGCTCAGTAATGCTTTGGCCTTAGGTAACCGGGATGTTTTTTATGAGCAGTTTAAAAACAAGTGGATTTACAAAAGCTGGTTAAGTAGCCATATTATCCTGTCACTTTTTGTCAGTATGTTGATGTGGTATCACCTGTTTGTTGCGTTTGCCTATAGTTAATCATCATGATAAGTCATAAGAGAAATGCCTATATTGCTGGCGCTGTCGTTGCTTTGATTGGGATAGGGCTTTTGCTGCAAGTTGATTTTGAACGCTGGCGACTTCCTGGCCCCTTTAATCCCGGGCATGAGAACCTGGCTTGTAATGAATGTCATATAGCCGCTATAGGCACGGTGCGCCAGCAACTGCAGGCGAATGTGCAGTATTGGCTTGGGGGACGCAGGACAGAAGCTGATTTTTATTATCATAAAATTGATAATAAAAATTGCATCGCCTGTCATAACAAAGACAATGATTTGCACTCCTCGTATCGTTTTAATGAACCTCGGTTTAATAAAATCAGAGAGGAAATGCATCCCGAACTGTGTATTTCATGTCATAAAGAGCATGTTGGGCAACGTGTCAGTCACTTTAAGATCACAGACTGTCAGTTTTGTCATAAGGAATTGAAGCTAAAAAATGACCCTATTACTGTACCGCATGATGAGTTGATTGAGCGCGAGGATTGGCATACCTGTCTAGGGTGCCATGATTATCATGGCAACCATGATATGCTGATAGAAAAAACGGTAGGGCGCGCGATAAATAGGCAAAAGTTAATAAATTATTTTAATGCTTCCGAGTCCCCCTATTTGGGAGCCGTCATTAAAAAAGCAAAGAGTACTCGTTATGAAAAATAATAAACTGTTTATTGTTATATCACTGTTATTGCTTTGCTTGAGTATTTATCTGTTTAAAACAGCACCCGCTGTATTAGATGAGGGGCAGAGTAAACAGGGAATACAGTTACCCGTCAGTGTCTTGTTTGAAGCGATTGCCGCAGAAAATAATGTTGTGCGTACTCTTTATACCAAACAGATTGTTGGTAAAAGTAAAATATCGGGGTTGAAATACAGTGAAGACTGGTCAGCAGAGGAGGTACAAGCGGGGCCTTTACCTGCCTTATTTCTACGCGCAGTTGCACAAGAGTTAGAAAAGAGTCCTGTTCCATTAAGTTTGTTTTTAGGTTCAGACTTTCCCATCAGTTCTGCGAATGCATTTGATGGTCAGCAAAACGAAGTATTTCAGGGGATGAAAACCACTCAAAAACCTGCTTTTTTTTATGCGGATAACACCAGGCGGCATGTTGCTATGTTTCCTGATTACGCCGTCGCCGCTGCCTGTGTAGACTGTCATAACAAACACCCGGATACTCCAAAAACAGATTGGCAATTGGGTGATATGATGGGCGCAACAACCTGGCTATATCCCGATGAAACAGTGACACTCGATGAGATTACCAAAACGCTTGCGGTATTGCGTGCAAGCTTCAGGAAAGTGTATGCCGGGTATTTATTAAAAACACAAAGTTTTGCTAAGCCACCAGAGATAGGGGATAAATGGCCGGATGAAGGTCATTATTTGCCGAGTGTGGAGGTTTTTTTTGCTGTTTATGATACACAGGCATCAGAGCAAACGATGCGTTTGTTGTTAGCGAATAGTGTGGCTTTATAGGTGTTCATAAATGGGGAGTAGCCATATAGGATGTGCTAAGGTACGAAGCGCATCATTGAGATGGGACATTATAAATAAAGGAGTGCAAGCTTTGCTTGCAAGTCAGGCAAAGCCTGACCTCCACTTGCCCCATTTAAAATTGATAAGCTAAAAATCTATAAGCGACAGTTTTTATAAAATCTAGCCAATATTTTTAACTGTTCATCCATGTTAATCACTGGTTGCCATCCTAGTAAATCTCTTGCTTTAGAGCTATCTACCTGTAGCGAATCAAATAAACGGCTAGCAATGCTTTGTTTGCCGATTAAGCTAGCGGCAAAGCGCATCAAGCCAGTAGGAAGGGGTAATAAAACTGCTTTTTTACCTAATGCCTGGGCGACTTTTTGTAATAACTGTGTGGTTGACACATCGTCACCATCAGCAATCAGAAATACCTCATTGCTAGCTTTTGGGTGATTGATGCAATGACAAATAAAATTGACCAGATTATCGAGTGCCACTAAGGAGCGCTGGTTATAAACTGCGCCTAGCGGCAAAGGCACGCCTTTATCGACCCACTTTAGCATGCTTAAAAAATTCGCTTTAACACCGGGGCCATAGACTAAGGGAGGGCGAATAATGACCACTTCCATTCCGGTATTTTGAGCCAATGACATTAAGCCATGTTCAGCCTCAAATTTTGATAAGCCATAAGCATCAGAGGGGGGCATTGTGATTTCTGCTTTAAAAGGATTGCCAGGCTGCGTTTTTTCACCATTGACTTTAATCGAGCTGATAAAAATAAATCGTTTTACACCTGCTTCAGCTGCCTGTCTGGCAAGGTTTAACGTTGCCGTGGTATTCACTTTACGAAATTCTGTGAGAGGGTTGCTCTGTGTCTCATGCATGATATGAGCACGGGCAGCGATATGAATAACAACATCAATATTTTGCAATATAGAGATATTTTCAGGCAGCGCAGATAAGTCGCCTATTTCAACCTGGGTAACAGCATCAGGTAGGGCAGGGGACAGTTTTCGTACTGCTGCGCTTACATTAAACTTTTGTTTAAGCAGTTCCTGTAGCACTGCTTTGCCAATAAATCCCGTCGCACCTGTTATTAAAATTTTTTTCATGCCTAATACAGTCCCGTTAAAGCAATAAAAAACAGTATACACCGATCACGAAAGCGCCGTCTTAACTGGCTGATATTTTTTAAAATCGTCAGTCTGGAGTGTACATTAAGGCTATGGTCGGCAATTAAATCAGCGATGTTGATAACTTGTTGTTTGATCCAGCCCTTGTGTAATAGATCAAGCCGTTTCAAATTGGCTTGCCAGCCTTTATTAATGCCTACCTGATTTTCGCTATGCTGGCGATAAAGTAATTTATACTCTGGGTCAATAAACCAGCGTAAGCCATGACTTCTGAAAAAGGCATAAATAAACCAGTCATGTAAGCCTACCTGTTTGGCTTGTGGCCACTCTGAGCTAATTAGCTGTTTAAATAACAGCATCGGTTCCGTGCGTAATACATAGGTACAGCCTGGGCCTGCAGCTTCAAATAAGTAGTCATATTTTAGCTGTGGCAAGGCTTTATTGATCAAATGCTGGCGGCCATTATCCCAGAATGCCATCACATTGCCTGAATAAGCATCATAGTTGTCATCTGCAAGTTTAGTACAGGCGCTTAAAAGCTTATCCTCTAGCCATATATCATCATGGTCAGATAAGGCAACCGCGTCGTAAGCAGAAAAATCAACCTCTTTGATTAGGCGATAAAAATTAGCGGCAGCACCACCAAATTTTTGTCCATAAGATAATACGCTGATTTGCGGATGTTTAGCGGCAAAGTCACAGCACCATTGATAACTATTATCGGTGGATAAGTCAACACTGATAAAAATATGCAGATTAACCCCTTGTTGCTGCAGAATACTTTGTAACTGTTCTTCGATAAATTCACGGCCATTATAGGCGGTGAGTAATACGGCTATGTTGGCTGGCTTATTACTCATACTTTAAGGCTTTCAGGTTTTGGGTAAAATAGTTAAAACTGGGGGCTTTTATCGTCACTTTATCAATAAGTTTTGCTTTTTCAGTATAGATTAACCTTGTTAGTTCTTCAGCTGCCGTTATGTCACAAGGAAACTTTCCACGTAAAGCCAAAGACCAAATGCAAGTATCTACAAGCACTGCTTTCATTTACGTCCTGCTTTGTAGTCATAGTCATCATCGAAAGAAATCGTTCCAAATAGTTCAATAATCTCAAGCTGCTTATGTCGCTCTACAAATTCTTTAAGGGCGGCATTGATAGTCTCGTTTTTTGTTTTAAAGCCGCCGATCTTTAATGCAAGTTTAAGTAGTTTGTCATCTAGGGCTAAATTAGCCTACACAATTCACGACTCATGTAGGCTAAAGCCTACTCCCCAGTTTTATCGGTTATTTAGAGTGTTCGGTACTAGTATAAAGGAAAAAGCTAACAGTGGTACTCACTTAATCACATGCTGTGACATTGGTTTTTGTGATTTTACGGGGGAAGGGAATTCAGTTTTTATAATTTCCAGATTTTCTTGCTCACTTATTTGCGGCTAGTGATGCGGGTAATCGATGGAAAATACGCAGAACAGCAGAGCGGACTAAAGTCCGCTCTACAGGAGTGGAATTATTTCTTACCAAAAATCCACTTAACATGCTCAAGCATATCATTCAGCGAGTTTTCTTTAATGGTTTGTAGCAGTTCATCGACTTTAAATGCATGATGTCTTTCATACACAACGCCGACTTGCTCTGCATCTGCCAGACCTGTTTCACGGGCATGATCAACAAAGCCATCATTTTTCCAGAAAAATGCACCTGGCATCGTGGTTGGAATCACTAAGACAAAAAATAATGAACGCCCAAAGGCCGCCATAACCATAAGGGTGATTGCCAGTAGGCTAGCTATCATTAAGCCTAAGAAACCCGATAAGCCCGTCATTATAATGGCACCGGCAAGCACTAGGCTAATAGCCAATAAAGCATTGCGCAGTAAATAGGATTTTCCATATTGCGTTGTTTGGCGGTAATAAGAGGCAGCACCTTCATTATTAATCGTCTGCATATCACGGGCATGGATAATATGTCCAATCGCTTCGATAGCTAACCCGGCTGTCATTATCATTGCAAGCGAGGGAATCAGTTCAGTTAATGCCGATAAAGGTAAAACAATCATACTGACCGCAGCAATGATCAGCGCACCTAAACTTAGCATAGAGCCTAAAAAGGCCGTGCCCGTTTGTAAATGATCCCAGAATGGACGGGCAGGGATACGGTATAGCTTATACATAAAGTATAAACCGATAGGTCCGCTGATAACGGCTAAATAAGCAAAAGCAGTCGCAAAGAAGTCGATAAAGGCATTATCAAACAGGGCAAAAAAAGCATACCCCAGCAAGCCAGTATAAAACATCGAAACGCCTGCAATTTCACGGCTAACAGGTGATAGGCGCAGATTGTTAAAGCCACGATAGAAACGGTGGGGTTTACCCAGATGCATATTCAGTTTGTACAGGCCAATGGTGCTCAGTACAAAAATAGTCGCGACCAAAGTCATATGCAGTGAGTATTCCTGTAACAAGCTAAAGCCCTCAAGGCCAAACGCAGGGCCTAGGATCAACATTAAAAATGCGCCGACTGTCGCTTGGGTAAACAGGGTGAAAATGACATGTGCACTTTCATGGCTGGTTAAAAGCTGGCGCAGATTCCAGTGTTTTTCCTGCCCCATTTTTTCATCAACAACCGGTTTGTATTTGCTTTCATTATCATCTTTATGATATTTCACTGGCATGGAATCAGGGCGCGTCATTTCGCGATGATTCTGTTTCTTTTGCTGAAAACGGATATTAGGCTGGGTAATATCGGTGGTTGGGAAACCAGGAATTTCAGTGATCGCCTGATCTCGGTTTTCGGGAATATTTTCCACTACACCAAAATCCAGCGCATTACCCAGGCAAGCACTCACACAAGAAGGCTTTAAGCCGACTTCCAGGCGATCAACACACATATTACATTTACTGACTTCACCTTTAACCGGGTCGAGTTGTGGTGCATTATACGGGCAAACCCAGGTACAGTAACCACAGCCGAAACAGATATCGGGGTCTTGCAGTACCGCGCCATATTCGGTAAATTTAGTGTAGGCACGGGTAGGGCAGCCTTTCAGGCAGACAGGATCATCGCAGTGATTACAGGCCATGGAAATATTCAGCCGTTGATAATCAGGGTAAGTTCCCCCCTCCACATAGCCGACTGAACGGAAGGCAATATGCGCAGGATTATCATTTTTCTCGCTACAGGCCGCTTCACAGGCATGGCAGCCGATACAGTTATCGGCATTAAGAAAAAAACCATGCTGTTTATTGCGGTTAGGGTTTTCACCAATGCCGTCATCACCATTGATATTAAGGCTTTTATCCCGTCGTTGGTCACCTTCCTCGGTGAGTTCAATCTTCTGTCCGTAACGGTTTTTATCTTTTGTTTCTTTGTCCCAAAGATAAGCATATTCGGGTTC
>WTCN01000118.1 GCA_013138555.1 Methyloprofundus sp.
GAGCAGTATTTCTCTCATATCCAGCAGGCGATTATTGAAAAGCATTGTCAGCATCATACGATTGAGCCGAAAACAGATAAGGCGGTCTCTTTTGGTGTCGTCAGAGTTGCTAATATTTCACCTTGTATCGCCTTAACCCGGTATTTATTAAATGCAGAATACCCTGAGAACATACAGGTCAAAGTGATGGCTTATCACAGCCAGCAAGTCTTGTTATTGCGCCATGAACAGGAAAAGCATTTAGATGCGGTTCTTAAGCGTAAAGAAAAGCAAGGTGAATCTCCCAAAGCCTTTGAGAATTTAATTATCCGTCAACATATCGCTCAAAGTACGGCTAAAAACATTATCTTTGTTCTGGTGGCAACACCTGTAGAAGAAGTCGGACGAGATCATGATTTTGACTGGGCGGTTATAGAGCCTTCCTCATATCGGTCGATTATTCAATTGGCGGGGCATGTGCGCAGACACCGTGAGGGTGAGGTTAAACACGCTAATATTGCGCTGATGCAATATAACTGGAAAGCGTACCAAGACAATGACCAGCAAGGTGAGCAATATTTTAATCGCCCAGGTTATGAAGAAAAGCTGAATCTGGAGACTCACGACCTAAAAAAACTAATCGATATTGAACTCATAGAAAACCGTTTAGATGCCGTGCCTAGAATTCAAAAAAATAACCCTTTGAATTATCGTCGCTCACTGATTGATTTAGAACATGTCGTCACCCAATCTGAGTTGACCCGTTATCAAGGTGTCGGACCTGAGACATTGCAAGGATATTTAGCGGGAACGTGGTATTTAACCGCGCTGCCACAGGCTTTAAACCCTTTCCGTAACAGTGAAGCCAGCATTAATTTATTTTTAACTTATGATGAGAATAAAGAGAGCTGCTATTTTGCAGAAAAAGATGATAAAGGTTACCCCATTGATCGTGAAGATATTTTGCAAATACAGCACACTGAACTATCCGATCATGAACGAGGAAATTTATGGATAATACGAGATTATCATGAATTATTAGAGCAATATGCAGAAAAACAGGGCTTAAGTAAAAGACGAATTTCCTTGCGTTTTGGTGAGCTCAGTTTTGTTGAGCGTGATAATGCGGAATATTGTTATAACGATCAGTTAGGATTGCTGAAGGCTTAAGTTTACCCCCGGTTCCATGCTCCGTGTCACGGCCATTAAGTTAAGACAACAGGCATAGGATGTGCTAAGGCACGAAGCGCATCTTTCGGGGCTGGAGGATTAATGGGTATTCAGGAAAGTAACATTTTTAAAGCAACGGAAGTGGAAATAGCCACAATATAGCCAACCATCCATTTTAAAAGAAGTAAATCTCTTTTAACATCTTCTAGTTCAGTACGGTGCTCAATAAGAGCTGATGAAGCCTTTTCTGCCATTTCAGGGTCAACCCCAGCTGAAATAAAGGCATCATAAACTTCTTTAACAATGGTGGTCATTTTTTAATCTCCAGGTATAAGGTTTAATTATGCATTATGAGCATAGAAAAGATCACTTGATAAGCTGCCTGTTCGGCAGTAAAAACTTAATAATTTAGTTAATAAATATATTTCTAAGCTACCTATGCGGTAGAACTAGAAGTATATAGAAGTATTTTGCAGAGGTCATTATTATAAAAAATAAACTTTTTCGGCATCCTTCATTTGTCAGTTAACACTTTTGATACGTAGCCTGTATGAAGCCTTGCGTAATACGGGAAATTAACGCTTCGAATGTCCCGTATTGCGCAAGCTTCATACGGGCTACGTTTGTATTTTCGTGTTTGATGGAATCTCAAAGTGTAAACTATTTTCATGATTATATGAAAGGTGCCACTTTTTAAATACTAGTTAATATATATAGGTTGATTTATTTTGTTGCCTGTATTATTGTGTTGATAACATTTTTTATGGAGGAATACCAAAATGTTAGATCCAGGAATATCAAGTTTCTTTGCTGATAGAAAAGAAGCCTGGTTGAAAAAAAAGCTAAAAACGTCAATGGACGACGATGAAGTCCAGGCACTAAAAATAGAATGTGAGGAGGTATTTTCATTAGAGCAATGGTTACCTAATGCAGCTAAAAGAGCGGGGCAAATATCAATGGCCACTCATCCCTGCACCTTTAGTCACCCCAGTGCACGAAAAAATAAAAATGGCTATGTGAGTTCTATTATCGCCACAACTGAGCGAGTGGATGATGGCTTTTTAAAAACAGGCAATGTTAGCGTAGAAACAGATGCTTTAGGCAATGCAGCGGCCTTAGATGTGTATAAGTTTTTAACCTTGCAGATGCTGGATGGTCAGCAGCTGTTAGCGCATATTCAACAAGATTCAGAGCTTGCGAACAAGGTACTCAATATCCATAGTTCATCATATCAAGAGTTAAAAGATGATTTTTTAGCCATGGTTGACAGTGAGGGTGAAAATATCACCAGCTCTAAAATTAAACAAATCTATTTCCCTGTAGAAAATGACTATCACCAACTTTCACTATTGACAAATTCAGGTTTAATTTATCATCTTAGAAAACAAATTGACCATATTCGCTTTTCTGAAGAAGTGAAAGCATTGCGCGATATAAAACGCAAGAATGAGTTTAGTGAGCAGGGGTTTACCGAAATTTATAACTTAACGACGATTGGCTATGGGGGGACTAAGCCGCAGAATATTAGTGTTCTAAATAATAAAAATGGCGGTAAAGTGCATTTATTACAGTCATTACCCCCCGGTATTCAAAATCGCAGTACTCACTTCCCAAAAACAAACTTCTTTACCGAGTCCTTTCGTTATAAAGATTATCGCGATGTATTTCAGGCATTACATAAAATCTTAACAACAGATTACAACAATATCAATATTCGTGAAGGGCGAGACTATCGTATACAGGAATTACTTGATCGTATAATAGATAAAATGTGGGCGGTACGCGCGGTTGCAGCAGAGCAATATCATGCAGATTCTTCGCAACTCAAACATCATCAGGAAATCTGGCTGTGTGATGAATTTAAACAACAGCGTGAAGAATCAGAGGATTGGTTAGACAAATTGACAAAAGAAATATCAGTCTGGATAACGCGCTCGTATGAAAAAATATTTGCCAAACAAGCGGTGAAATTAGGCAAAGCAGAATTACAAAAAATTGCCGAGATTGTCCAGCAAAACAAGGAGGCGTTAAGATGATAGGAGATATTAAACGACTGCTATTAATCCCGCATCTTAAAGTGCATAATGCGAATGCACTTTCCAGCCCCGTTACCATTGGTTTTCCAGCAATGACGGCATGGTTAGGCGCGACTCATGCTTTACAGCGAAAGTTAAACACTGCTGGATTTGATGAAATAAAGTTTACGGCAACGGCCGTTATCAGTCATCAATGTGATTTGCAAACGCACCAAGGCGTGGGGGATTATGTACACTCAATTATTGGTACAGGTAATCCACTTGATAAAACAGGCTCACGCGCAGCCTTTATCGAAGAAGCCCGCTGTCATTTAGATGTTTCATTACTGATAGAGTATTCTGGCGCGATGAAAGAAGAGGAAGAGTCATTATTAGAAAAAATTACTCACTTATTGAATGCCAATATGAAAATGGCAGGCGGTGATATTTTAGGCTTTAACCCGCCTATGCCAATAAAAATAGAGGAAGGTGTTGATAAGGATTTGCATCAACTCACCCGAAAACTCATGCCAGGTTATGCCATTGTCGAACGTCGAGAACTAATGCAAGAAGCGATGCAGCAAGGACAAGATGCAATAGAGGCTTTGCTGGATTATTTAGTCATTCATCACAGTTGCACACAAGATGATAATGGCAATATAAGCTGGGCTAGCAAGCGCAAAACAGCAGGCTGGATTGTTCCTATTGCGACAGGTTTTCATCGTATCACTGATTTAGGGCAAGCAAAAAACCAGCGCGATCCCGACACACCTCATTGTTTTGCAGAAAGTATCGTTACTTTAGGGGAGTTTAAAATGCCTCATCGCATTAAATCAATTAATGAAATTCTTTGGCAGTATCAGGTAGAAGCCGAGAATAAGCTTTACTTGTGCCAGCAAGTCAATCAACACACATCATACTAATCAAAAGGAAAATATCATGGCTAAGAAAGAAAACATTGCATCAGTATTGGCATTCGAAAAGAAATTAGTACCTTCGGATGGGTATATGTATGGCACAAAGTGGGATGATAAAGAAAACACATCCGCTCTTAAACTGATCGAAAAATCAGTGAGGGGAACCATTTCTAACCGGTTAAAAGAGGCGGTTAAAAAAGACCCGGTTAAATTGAATGCAGAAGTAGAAAAAGCCAACCTACAAACTGTTGATGTTTGCGCATTAGGTGTTGACCAAAATACCTTAAAATTACACTTTACCTTAAAAGTACTAGGCGGTGTTCAACAGCCTTCTGCGTGTAATAATGCCTTATTTAAGCAAAGTTACACAGCCGCAGTCGCAGACTATATTGAGCGAGAAAAATTTACAGAATTGGGTCGCCGTTATGCCTTAAACTTAGCAAATGCGCGATTTTTATGGCGCAATAGAGTAGGCGCTGAAAATATTGAGGTTCAGGTAAAAGCCTTAAATAAAGGCACTGAACAAGAGTGGATATTTGATGCCACACAGTTTAGTACACGTGATTTTCAAGTTGACGACCAACAGATAAACGCCTTGGGTGATAGAATTGCGCTTGCATTAGCAAGCCATGATGATTTTTTAATGCTAGAAATTATTTGTTTTGTACAGGTGGGTAAAGCGCAGGAAGTGTATCCCAGTGAAGAGCTCGTACTTGATAAAGGCAAAGGCAAGAAAAGCAAAATTCTGTATGCGGTTAATGATATTGCCGCCCTGCACTCGCAAAAAATAGGCAATGCGCTACGCAGTATTGATACCTGGTATCCAGAATTTGATGATATGAAATCCAGTGCAGGGCCGATTGCAATAGAGCCTTATGGAGCTGTCACAAGCCTAGGAAAAGCCTATCGTACCCCAAAAGATAAGCAGGATTTTTATACCTTCTTTGATGGCTTTGCACGAGGTGAAAAACTAACGCGCATAGAAGATGAGCATTATGTCATGGCGACACTTGTGCGGGGTGGCGTTTTTGGAGAAAGTGATAAATAAGGGGGCGATATGAAATATTACATAGACATCACCCTATTGCCAGATGCAGAAGCGAATTTAGGTTTTCTCTGGCAAAAGGTTTATCAGCAGCTGCATTTAGCATTGGTTGAAAATAAAGTATCCGAAAAGCAATCTGCCATTGCTGTCTCTATTCCAGATTATGGAAGCAAAGCTTTTCCCTTAGGGTGCAAGTTACGTTTGTTTGCCCAATATCAAGAACAGTTGCAACAACTTGATATGGGAAAATGGTTAAAACGTTTAACGGATTACACACATGTTACATCCATTAAAAATGTACCGGTATCAGTCAGTCAATTTGCCCAGTTTAGGCGCAAACAATTTAATACCAATAGTGAGCGTTTAGCACGTAGGCGAGTAAAGCGAAAAGAGGAATCCTTAGAGCAAGCATTAAAACATTATGCGAGCTTTACAGATCAGGAAACCCACTTACCTTTTATCAATATAAAAAGCCTGACTAAAGGCGAGCAATTTAGGTTATTTATTGAAAGGGATATTTTTAAAAAATCAGAAGAGGGGACATTCAATTGCTATGGTTTAAGCCAAGGTGCGACAGTTCCAATATTCTAATCTAAAACCATTTTTGACCTTTATTTTTTACGCTCTTTAACAATATATAAAAATCAATCAGTTACAACAAGGCCGAAAAACTTGGGTAAAACATGGGTTTTATTGCTAAGGTTTTGTTGTAATTGTTTTTTTGTGCATTTATAATGCGTTCACTGCCGCACAGGCAGCTTAGAAAACTTGCATGATCAGTACGCTGACACAAATAAAGTTCACTGCCGCACAGGCAGCTTAGAAAAGCTCACCAAACCCCGACGGAACCCCCAAAATGTTCACTGCCGCACAGGCAGCTTAGAAATCCATCTGATCAACAACCCCCGCCAAAATATTG
>WTCN01000333.1 GCA_013138555.1 Methyloprofundus sp.
ATTAATTCAGCAATAAGAGGTTGAAGCGGTGTTGTACCATCATAAGCCATAGCAATTACTCCTTGTGAAAATATTTCTACATTATAATGCTGTGAATATAATTCTACAAGCTAATAATGTGAAAATATTACTACAGTTCATTTATTGCATTATTAGTTGTGAGGGCACTATTTGCCGCTTTGCATTATCCCAAGCCCCTTTACATAAATTTCCTTTAATGCCTGTTAATTGTAGTTTTTGTCCAATTCGGTATGTAAGGAACTCGGTAGCCATGCTTCCTGTTGTTTTTACTCTCCATTCACGATTGCAGGCATCGGCTAATATGGCAGTAACAATAATCTGGCTATAATTTTCTAACATGAAATCCATTCGTTTAGGTTCCGTTTTTATTGTCCCAGTGACACTCCCTTTAGTAGCGTTGTTTGTCCATGTTGCAGTTAAATCATTCATATCATCACTAATAATTAATGACAGGGTATGGCTATATATAAAGCTACCCTCTATACGGGGTAATAGAGTAGGTAAAAAACACCTGACTTACCCTTTATACGGGGTAGTAGTGAGGTCGTTAATTTTTATTACCCCTCTATTTGGGTTAGTCTCAGATTATTAACCCTCTACAGGGGGCAAGGGTTTAATTTTATTCCATGCATCAATCCACCTTTGATCAATATGTTGAAAATTCTCAGCTTTCCATAAGTTTGATGCGTTAGTTGTCGCCGGTACGTCTAATTTATCGTTGCAGTCATCAATTTTTATCCATGTGACAGCATACAAGGAGGCTTTATTTTTTCCCCCTTGACGCGTTTGTTGAATAAATCCTTTAGCTAGTAATTCATACTTAGCTTTGTCTATCGCACTATTTGACTGACTCCAGCCATACAGAATTAATATTTTTTTAGCTGCGCTAAAGTCACCATTGTTATCGCCTTTATATTGAGCAATAAGATTATCTAACAGTACAAAAGCTTTGGAGCTTAGTGTTGATGCGATTGACGACTTACCTGCTCTGGTATCGGCTCTAAATATACAATGTGGCTTGGCCGCATAACTTCCAAACTCAGATTTATTTTTACTTCTATTTCTTGCCATGCTGTACTCTCAGCATACTGGTAATAGCTGAAGTGCTAATAAATAAAGGATCAAAGCACAGGCTTCAAAAGGAAATGTGGTACAAGCATATAGTTGAACCCATATATTCAAACTTTTTAGTAATGTATAAATTCTCATAGTTGAGTCTCCTTAATTAATTCAAGCACCTGCGCTCTAATTTCGACAGCAGATAAATCCAGTGCTTTTAACCTTTCTATTTCTTCATGTACTTGTATTTCCAGCCATTCAACAATTTTTAGCTGTTCCGTGCTCATATCATTACGTTTAATTCCTGCATTACCACTTGCTAGCCTATTGATTTGATTTTGGATATGAATATAAATAAGTCCCGGTTTTCTTGATTCTGGGATCTCCTTTATTAGTTCAAGCCTCAGCCATTCAATTGAATCATTAGCTGTTTTTGTCGGCTGAATAACGTCGTGGCGAGTGTTACGCCACTCTAACAATTCTTCTAGGTTTTTCTCAAACTGCTCTACATATTCAGTTCTAAAATCTTCAGCTTTATCACCCGTAAAACCTAAGACAATCTGAGAAAATATTTTTCTATTTAATACATAATATTTTTGTTTTCTGCCTTGCTCATCCAGGTAATAGGTCGGTGCAATTTTGCACTTACCTTTTTTAATTAGATTGCCAATTCGTCTATTTATATCGGCGGGTCTTTTACCGAAATGCTCAGCCACTTTAAGGGTATTGGTACATACCTGTTTATGGTCCTTATCAATGACGACTAAAGCCTGCTGCAATAATTCTACTTTGGTAGGTAGGTTTTCTGATTCGTTGATCATTGTCCCACCTGCGCATTGTTCGTATAGCTTTCAAACTGAGCTAAGAAATTATCTAAATCAGAGACTCGGTACAAAACTTTTTTAGAACCTGCTTTAATGAATTTAGGCGCAGAAACTCCCCATAACACACCTGTTGAACGTGAAGATTTCAGCGCATCGCCTTCAGAGTTTATGCCTATGTAATTGCTTGCTTGTTGTGGTGTTAGTACAGCTGGATTAATGTTCATTTTGTCACCTGCTCATTAATGCACTGAGCAAGCTCAAGTTCATTTACAAATAGCTTTTTACCAACTTTGCGAAAAGCCCTAGCAAGTCCATTATGTTGGCGATTAGCTACCGCCCACTTCCACGAGTTTTCAGAATATAAGTGGGGGTATTTTTTAGGAATTTGTTTGAATGGTGTCAAGTCGTGTAGAGTGACTTGCGTTTGGGTGTTCATTTGTAGCACCTTTAAGTTGTTTTATGATGCTACATATTGTCCTAGAATGTTTAAAAGTATGGGCGTAGCTAATTGGAATAGGTGCGCCGCATTGAATTGCACGGGATTAAGGGGGCTTTCATATTAATTGTCTTGCTGTTCTCTTCTGAATTTTGCTAATTCTAAAAGTGAGGGTAGCTCACCTATCATATACCCTGAATTTACTTCTGCTTTTCTGGGTAGGTTATCAAGCCAACCCATATTTTCTTTATAAATAATCTCTACCATGCTTTGCGATACTCCTAATTCAGCAGCAATATTTCTACGCTCAACTCTCGAAAGGTCACTTCCATTAATTTTTTGATCAAATAAGGCATTTACAACTCGTTTATTTTTTACCTTTAAATTTAATTTCTGCTCCAACGTAGTTTTATGCTCAGGCTTTCCAAAGTTAAAAAACTCATTCAGGTCTTTAAACTGTCCTTCGTCTAGCTGCTTATCAAGGGTTAATAATTCATCAGCTACCCAATCAGGAATAGTCACATTATAAAGAGAGCAACTTAGTAATGCTTCCATTAATGCTGTTCTATTACCTGATTTAAATTTTTTATGTAGCTCTTCCAAAACACTTAAAACATCCACATCAAGTATGGCATTCAATAACCCTGCTGAAAATCTAAACATAAATACGCCTCATTAAAAATGTAATAGTTCTTATATAAAATCCAATCAAAGAGAGGAATGAATCCCTACTTTCAGCCGCTAAAACTTAGATTGATTTAAAATAAATTATGCCTGCTTTTTTAGTAACTCAGCAAAACCATTTGATGCCTCTGTAGTCGCACCTGATATTAAGTGACTATAATACCGATCAATCATCTCAATACTTTTATGTCCTGACATTTCAGCAACTACTTTTATGGGTGTATTGTTCATAATTAGCCAACTAATAAAATTGTGACGTAAGGTGTAAAGCTGTAAATTTTCATGAAAACCTGCATCTTGCTTAATCCATTTCCAGCTAGAATTTAAACAACTTCTACTCATGCGCCTGCCATTAACAGGGCTAGGAAACACTAGACCACTGGTAGGATTGCCCTGCTGTTTCCTCCATTCTTTTAAAGCAACTCTCACAGGTTCAGGCATAGGAAGGTTAAAGGGGGCTTTAATTTTTCGGCGAGTTTTCTCCAATACTTTGCTGATACTGCATGTGAATGGCGTATCAATAACATGTGTCCATTCTAGCCCAATAACATCACCTGACCTCATTCCCATGTAATAAAGGACTATCATCATAGGTTTGTGGTGTGAAGCAAAGGCTAGATTATTCAAATCAGGTAAATAATCTCTACCGTGTGCTCGACTATTTCCCCTCTCTATTCTCAGCTTTTCATCGTAAGCATCAACCGACAATAAAAATTCCTGTTGCTGTTCAATGCTTAAGTAGGTTCGTTTAGCCTGCTGGCCTGTTGATTCGTCTTTAGAGAAATCTAGCTTTTCCATCCTATCGAAAGGGTTTGATTGTATTACTCCATTTCTCACAGCATAAGCCATTAATGATTTAAATGCAGAATACCGGCCTTTAATACTTTCACTAGAATAACCAAACTCATTAGCATCATGATGTTTCATTTGCGCCTGTAGCCACTTAACTAAATCCGTTTTGTTGATTTCCGCTAATGGCTTATTAAGTAGTGCAGGGAAGGCATTACGAATTAAAGCAATATATTCATTACCAGTAATGGCTCTCTGCATGTGTAGCGCATATTCATGATCAAGATATGATTTAAGTGTATTCTGTACCTCAACCCGTGCAGCCTGTTTCTCATCAAGTGGACTATTGCCATTTGCTACAGCTAATGATTTTTCTTTTGCTAATGCCCGCGCTTGTACTGTTGTTATTGCTGGCCATTGCCCTAATGTTAAATTTTTACGCTTGCCGTTTACCCAATGGTCAAAGCGGAAACTAATTCTCTCCTTGCCACTGCGGAAAACTTGAAAGCCTTTTACCTCAGAGTCTCGAATAGCAGAGCCCTTCTTAACTAAAGCGCTATTAAATGCCTGCCACTCTGTACGATCACTTTTACCTGATGTAGAATATCTAATCAGTGCATCGGTTAATTTAATTTGAGTTGCCATAATACTTACCCATCAATTCTGAGTTGCGACTGAGTTGCGGTAGGTTAAAAACCACCACAAACTTTGTGTAACTATAGAATATACTCAAAACACACTAATCGCAATGCTTTGAGGGTATTTCATGGTGTCTTATGGTTTGGTAAGGTTACAGTAAAAAATGACTTTTATTCCCTCCGAAGGCAGGGGTCGGACGTTCGAATCGTCTCGGGCGCGCCATTTTAGTTACATTCCTTTACCTAAAAACTGGCTCTTATCCTTCAGTGGGCATTAAGTATCAAGAATAACGTTTTTTGTCGTTCGAATTTATTCGCACGGGGTGTTCAATAGCACAGCTTTTTAATACGCATAAATTCAGATATTCGTGTACTCACCATTGCCTATAAGAGATGACGAAACAGACTTTGACCCTGTACAATGACAGCCATTAATAAATTGATTTTCAATAAATATGGATAGTTTAATCAAGCCTTTTTCCCCCTCAAAAGCAGCCTTTGGCCGCCATGAAACTTTTGCTTTACGTTACGGATGGTTAACAAAAGGCTTTCAAGCCTTACAGACAGACCCCGGTATATTCAATTCTGATGCCTCAACAGTGACTTTG
>WTCN01000009.1 GCA_013138555.1 Methyloprofundus sp.
CCAGAGAAATTTCATCCATGCGCTCTAAAAGCCTATCACCACTACTCCAGAAGCTGACTCCCATAATTGATAGTGTGAGTAAAAATATAAGCAGTGCTTTGCCCTTTCTTAATTTACCTGCCAAGAATAGAGTCATAAAAAATACCAGAACTGCTAGCGTAGAGCTTAACCCCCCCCCCCTTGAATGGCTTAAAAACAAGGCAGTGAAAATTATCACCCCCATTAACAAGGGTATCCAGGCACGAATAATAAAATTTTCAATAAAATATTGCAGGCCATAATAGCTATTAATGCCGTAAACCAGACTTCCTCTGACTCGCTCAAGCAACAAAGGGAATAATGCCAATAAACTTAAGCCTGCATAAGTTGCATAAGAATTGCGATTTACAAAGGTTGATCTAACATTACCTTCATATGCACTATTATCAAACCCGAGTAAAACATTATCATTTCCCCAAAAAGCATACAAGCCATACATAGCATAAGCCGCACCAACATAAGCAAGCGTATTAAAAGTAAGACTTGCCTTATCACTGTAGCGACTAAATTGAAAGCTCAGAAAAAAGACTAAAAGATAGCTCATCAGTTTCATGAGTGCTGTCATCGTTTCCGCTGGAGAAAGACTAATACCAGGAGTCACTATAATGGGCAATTGTTGTGCTGCTAATGTCCAGAAAGGGTGCGCCCAGCTTAGCGGAACCCATGAAGAAGCTTGAATAAAAGCCCATATAAGCGGAAGCAAAACCAAAGCTAGTGGGTATTTTATTGGCTGTATGGCAATATCAAACCCTTCACGTTTCATTAAAGCATTAACAAAATACAATAAGCCAATACACGCAAGAATGACTGCATACAAGCTCCATGACCAGGGGCGGTTAGTCCCAAAAAATAAAGGGGATAAAGAAATAGTCAAAAGAAAAGATCGAAACAGCATATAACTCTCTGATAAATGTTTATTTCGCTAAATATTATTTTCTCGTTTGCACAATATAGTTTTCTGTTTCTTGCAATAAACTTTGCATTTTTTTCAAACCCAGCTCTCGTGCTAGCTGCACATTAGTTTCCGGAATCTTTTCCGGGTTTTTATAATGCGCTAGAGCCTGCTCCATACTATGCTCTCGAATCAAATGCAGCATAGGATAGGGGGAGCGATTAGTATAGTCAGCAGGATCATTTTCATCGCTATCAGCAAAACAGTAATCAGGATGAAAACTCGCTAATTGATAAACCCCGGTATAACCTTGCTCATCCATTAAATCATTGGCTATTTCTACCGCATCCAGAAAATCATCAAAATCCGCTAATGCCTTTTCATAGATAAGCAATGTCGTCTCTATTTCACTGTGCTTATCTAGCCTTTCTGCTTCAGCTATTAGATCCTCCAGACAGCATTCTAATGACTGCGCATCACTCACTTGATAATGAATTTTTCCTTGCTCAAAAACAGGCCTGGCAAAGGGGCAAAAATTTAACCCAATAACAACCTGCTCTAACCAGTGTTTTGTCTGCGCAATTATGTTTTCATTGTACTCTACCATTTTACCCTCTACCCTACGGCTCCTTATACTTATAATTTAATATCCAGATCTTCCTCTAACAGCTCCAGCTCTTCATCATCAAACGCTTCATCCAGTTCGGGCATTAGCAAATTTTCTGCCGTATTCGCACCTTCGGTAATCTGATAATCACGCCACTGTATATAAGAGGCCCGCATAAAAATGTAGGGATCGACAGCTGCCTCATCAATAAATTTCAGTGACTGCTCTGCATTAGCACGCTCGTTTAAAAGATCTAATACCTGTATCGGCCAGATTGCATAGCTAACAGGACTGGAAGCAGCATCAACAATTTCACCTGGAATTCCCCGATAAGATGACGGTCCTAATAGAGGTAAAATCAGATACTCTCCTCGTGGCGTTCCCCAGACAGCCAGGGTCTGGGAAAAATCTTCCTCATGATATTCTATTTCTGCATAGCTAGCGACATCAATCAAGCCACCAAAACCCAATAATGTATTGATAACAAAGCGTTCAAAATCTTCACCCGTGGCTTTCTCTTTACCCTGTAGAACATCATTCATGACTGTTCTGGGCTCTTTTAAATTAGTAAAAAAGTTTGCTATCGAGGTGCGTAATAAACCAGGAGTAACCCATTGATAAACTGTAACCAATGGAGAAGATACATAGGTATCCACCCCATTATTGAATCCATACATGTTACGATTAAAGCGTTCATGCGGGTCTTCAGCATTGACTTCCTCAATATTGCCGGTACTGGCACAGGCAGCTAACAAGAAAAAACCAAAAACAATAAGGAGCCGGGAAAAGAATCGAATATTCACAACATGATGTTTGAGTTACTTAGAAAATTTCTCGATTTTAACAGAAAGTTCAGCTAATAAAACATCAAAACCTGATTTTTTCAAAACTGCGACATATTCAGAACGCTTTAAAGCCAGATCACTGACACCATTGGTAATGATATTGATAATTCGCCAATCATCACCTTTCTTTTTTAGCAGGTAATCCATACTCACATCTTTTTCATCAGGCAATACTAAAAATGTATGTACATAAATCTGCCCCGGGGATAATTGCTTGACTGATTCCACGGTAAAACTTTCGCCCGAAAAGCTATTAAAATAATGCGCATAAGAAGCAACACTCAAGATGCTAAATTTCCGAACCAGCTCCTTTTTCTGCTCTATTGTTAGTTTTTTCCATTCTTTACTAACGACAATACGCGTAATTTTAGCCAGATTATGCGATTTAAGCACAACAGGCTTTAACTGCTCAAAACGCTGTTCATACGTTAACTTATCGCCTTGCTGCATCACATCCAGTAATTCTGCCTGAAAATCTTTCACAACCTGGCTTGCAAGCTTAATTTCTTCAGCATCTGCATAAACACTATGACTTATAAAAAACAAGAAAAATACTGTTATCAACTTTCTTAAGAACACCAACATGGTTTAACCTTTCTGATAAATTCGACCTTTCCAGCGCGAGCGCTCACCACGCCAATAGCGTATGGCAGAAGTCCAGGTCATTAATAAATACAATCCAGCAATCACTGGCATACATAAAACCCACATCCTGTTGAGCGCATAAAAACGACCAGCCCACTAAATACTACAGCTCTCACAGCATCAAATTTCAACCTTAACGGGTATATCTGTCAAGGATGTTGGCTTATAACTGGGCACCTCTACAATAGCTCCTTCTGTTCTTGGCCCGCGTATAGCGGCAGCTAATGCTTTTAAAGGATGAGCCAGAGTATCTTCTACCGCTGTCGCTTCGTAGCCACAATGTGCCATACAGCCTTCACATTTAGGGTTCTTGCCTGCACCATA
Source organism: Methyloprofundus sp. (assembly GCA_013138555.1). Classification (GTDB taxonomy): domain Bacteria; phylum Pseudomonadota; class Gammaproteobacteria; order Methylococcales; family Methylomonadaceae; genus Methyloprofundus. The sequence goes on from WTCN01000009.1 coordinate 3,353, forward strand.
GCTATCCCACGGTGTGGTATCCATCATTTCCTGAAAACTATCGACATAGCCTTCATCCGCCAGTAAATAGCAAGGTTTCTGCCAGCCGAATACATTACGCGTTGGATTTCCCCAGGGAGTGCAGTCGTAATTCTGGTTACCCGCCAGGTAATCCAGATAAAGTGACGAGTGATTTAATTTCCATTGTTTATTTTTGCCAATAGCAAAAATACCACGAAATAATTCCTTTGCTGCCTGACTAGAAATAAAAGAATCCTGATCCGGTGCATCTGCATAACTAAAGCCAGGCGCAATAGTGATACCTTCCACACCAAGCTCGGTCGCATAATCTAAAAAATCAGCAACTTCCTGGGATGTTTCACCCTGAAACAAGGTACAGTTAATAGTCACTCTAAAGCCTTTATCTAAAGCCATCTTAATCGCTTCTACAGCAATATCAAATACCCCATCCTGACACACTGATGCATCATGGCGCAACTGATTACCATCCAGATGTATGGAAAAGTTCAGATAAGGTGATGGCGTATAGTCATTGATCCTTTTCTTTAGCAATAAAGCATTAGTACAAAGATAGACAAACTTCTTGCGCGCAACAATGCCTGCAACAATTTCCGGCATTTCTTTATGAATCAAGGGTTCTCCACCTGGAATAGAGACCATAGGCGCACCACACTCATCGACTGCCTGCAAACACTCTGCGACAGATAGGCGCTGGTTTAAAATATCATCCGGGTAAGCAATTTTGCCGCACCCCGCACACTCTAAATTACACCGAAACAACGGTTCCAGCATCAGCACTAAAGGGTATTTTTTCACTCCCTTCAGTTTCTGCTTCATTAAATAAGAACCTACAGCAATTTGCTGTCTTAATGGAACACCCATGCTTTACCTCAAAACTATAAATAAACGATGAAAGTTGCAAAAATGCAACAACACTACTTAGATAAGAAAATGAATCTATCAATACCTGCCACAGTAAGATTAATAATTTCTAATAGGTCGTTAGCATACTATTTTTAAACGATTAACACCAGTTTGAAATATTTTTTCTCGACTAAAGCAAAGTTAAAAAAACGCTAAAACAAGCACTGCAAGTGAAATAAACCAGGACAAAAAAGTAACTTTTTTGCAAAAAAACAACATATTTTGTATTTAAGCTACATTCAGTCTATAATTTATTACCAAATTTTTTTTGCCTTTAACAACCATCTTCGACAAACAATATGACCGACACTCAAGCTTCAATTGAAAACCCAGAATCGCTGCTAGCCGCCTCTGTTGATGATTTTCAGGCCATATTACTGGAAGGTGTCTCACGTACATTTGCCTTAACCATTCCACAATTACCCAAGGGCCTGTACGAAGCAGTCGCTAATGCCTACCTGCTGTGCAGAATTGTAGACACCGTAGAAGATGAAGTCTCACTCAGTTTCGAACAAAAACAACAATTCTGCAACCGCTTTATAGAAGTCGTCAGAACAGGCGACGGTGCAGACACATTTGCGACAGACCTGGCTCCTCTGCTATCAGAACAAACCATTCCGGCAGAGCACGTGCTTATTCAACTGACGGCTCGCGTTATTGAAATTACCCACAGCTTTGACCCTGAGCAAATTGCAGCATTACTGGGCTGTGTTGAAACCATGGCAAAGGGCATGCCTGTTTATCAGGGCATGGATTTATCAGGCGGCCTGGCGACGATGCAGGACATGAATGAATATTGTTATTATGTCGCAGGTTGTGTTGGTGAAATGCTGGCAAAATTGTTTTGTCATTATTCGCCTGCAATTAACCAGCACAGCGAGCAGTTACTAGAGCTTTCAACATCCTTTGGTCAGGGGCTACAAATGACCAACATCCTGAAAGATATCTGGGATGATGCCCAGCGCGGTGTCTGCTGGTTACCACAGGATATTTTTACGGAAACCGGCTTTGAGCTTAAAGACCTTAATACATCGACTGATAGCAAAGAGTTCCAGCTCGGTTTAGAACATTTAATCAGTATCGCCCAGGGCCATCTAAAAGATGCTCTGACATACACACAGCTTATTCCCAGTCACGAAGTGGGGATGCGTAACTTCTGCCTTTGGGCATTAGGCATGGCGGTACTGACCTTAAATGAAATTAAGCAACATCTGGATTTCAATGATTCCAGCCAGGTCAAAATAACCCGCAAGAGTGTTAAAGCAACCATTCTTACAACACGTGTTATTGGTCGCAGCAACTGGCTACTATCAGTTCTTTTCGACTTCAAAACTAAGCAACTCATTTGTCAGGATTGGCAATATAACCCAAAATAATAGGCCGCACTATGTTTACTGAGGACTATAACAATATGCGCAATATCCATTCACTGGACGATGCCATAAAAAATGCACAAGACAAACTGTTGTCCCTGCAGCACAAGGATGGCTACTGGTTATTTGAACTAGAAGCAGATTGCACTATTCCGGCGGAATACATCATGATGATGCACTACCTGGACGATATAGATGTGACATTACAAGCTAAACTTGCAGTCTATCTACGTGCACAGCAATCGACAGATGGCAGCTACCCTTTATTTCTAGGGGGCGAAGGTGATATTAGTTGTAGCGTCAAAGTCTACTATGCGTTAAAAATGGCAGGAGACCTGCCTGATCAGCCGCATATGGCACGTTTACGTGACTATATACTCAGTCAGGGGGGCGCGGCTAAGGCTAATGTTTTTACCCGTATTGCTCTGGCTATATTTGAACAGCTCCCTTGGCGCGGTGTGCCTTTTATTCCTGTGGAAATCATGTTATTACCCTCATGGTTTCCATTCCATATAGATAAAGTGTCTTACTGGTCCAGAACCGTGATGATTCCTTTGTTTATCTTATGCACTCTGGAAGCAAAAGCTAAAAACCCGCTGAATATAGATATTCTGGAACTCTTTGTTGTCCACCCCGACAAAGAAATGCACTACTTCCCTGAAAGAGGCTTACTGAATAAGTTTTTCCTGTTTTTGGATGCACTAGGGCGTAAGTCACGCATACTGGTGACGGACAAAATGCACCAGACCGCAGTGACAAGAGCTAAAAACTGGTTTACCGAGCGACTCAATGGTGAAGATGGTCTGGGTGGTATTTTTCCAGCGATGGTTAATGCCTATGAGGCCATGCTGTTACTCGGCATGCCAGCGGATCATGAGCAAGTCGTCACTGCACGTAAAGCAATCGATAAACTTCTGGTTATTAAAAAAAATGAAGCCTATTGCCAGCCTTGCCTGTCACCCGTCTGGGATACTGGCTTAACACTGCTGGCACTACAAGAAGCAGACCTATCAGCCACAAGCGACAGTAGAGAACGTGCCTATGACTGGTTAAAAACCAAGCAATTATCT
>WTCN01000075.1 GCA_013138555.1 Methyloprofundus sp.
AACACCTCGCGGAATTGCAATTGCCGTCGGCTAGTAGTTATAATCATTCAAAAACGATGAATGAAGCAGGTTCTCCTACAGAGGACTTTCACCTCATTAGTTCACGCCCATGCTGGGCGTACCCATATGGTCCAGCTGACCGTTGGCAGCGTAGATTTTTTTTCCAAAGGTCATTTTTATATCAAGGCTCAATGCTTTGTCAGAGTTCATCGTATATCTGCTAACGGCATCTGACCACGTCGTTAGGCTTATAAGATATTTTCATTAATTTTCAATATGGATACAACAAAAAAAGGCGATGATTTAGAAGATAAGATCTACGAGTTATTTCGTAATGACATTTCAAATGGTCATTTTTGGGCTAAAACTGAATGTTGTAAGATCTATCAAAAAAAAGGATACTTTTCTAAGGATAGAGAAAAGAATATCATTTTTGACATTTCAATAGAGATATCTCTTCCTGGAGAAAAATCATATTCATCATTAGTTCTAATTGAATGTAAACATTACAATAAAAAAGTTCCTGTTGGTGATGTTGAGTCATTTTTGATGAAAGCACATCAAGTATCTGGAGGGAATATTAAAGCCATTGTTGCATCGAATAATTCATTTCAGGAAGGAGCCTTTAATTTTTCCAGAACAAAAGGAATTGGCTTACTGAGGTATTATGATAGAAGTAATTTAGAATGGGTTCTTCACCGATCTCCCTCTAGTATTGTGTCTTCTAGTTTTTCACTGAATGAGTTGTCGGGAGCATATGACGGATTACATAAAATTGATTATGAAAGCAAATATTTCGATTTCTTTGGGTGTGTAAATAACGATTACACTACTTCATTAAAGTTATTTTTTAGTTCTCTTTTAAAGCAAGGTCAAGAAAATAAATACATAAAAGCACTAGAGTTTATTGAAACAACTCCTAAAAATGAAGACTGTACAGTTAAGTATTTATCTGAGACCGAAATTGAAGAGATTTGTAAGAAACTACACACTAAAATAGAATATAGTTACGGTGCTGTTCCATTAGATAAAATATGTGCTTTTTTATCTAATGAACATGACTTAAAGGTTATTGAAACATCAGACCTCCCCAAAGGCGTACTAGGTAAAATATCATTCTCCCCTTTGGTAATAAATATTTTAAAAGATCATGAGAATGAGGCTAGAAGAAGATTCACACTTGCCCATGAATTGGGCCATTTTCTTTTAGGCCATTCAAAATATATGTCAGCGGAAATGTGTGTTGAATCATCGCTTGATTTAGAGAAGGTAAATGATCTAGGGATAAAGGATATTATGAGAATGGAGTGGCAGGCAAATCAGTTCGCATCATACCTTTTATTGCCTCTATGTGAATTCACCAAAACATTTAACTCAATAGCATTACGTAATGGCCTTTCCAATCGAGGGTTTGGAGTTCTTTATCTTGATAATCAAAAGTGCAATCAAGATGCATATTTCAATGTCACGTCTCCACTTATGAAAAGGTACAATGTTTCACGTAAAGTCATAAAGATAAGGTTAAAAAAATTAGGTTATATTAAAGAGGTAAGCTTTCAAAAGCCTAACAAGGCATTTTCAGTCGGAAATTTTCCACAAAATTTCGCTGAAATGCGACGTTATAAAGCAAAAAAATAAATGGAATAAATTCACAGCCAAGTAGGGCAGGCAATCTTTTCTGCCCACCAAATTAAGCCCCCACACACAACAGCAAAGTACTCATAGGCTGGCTAATCCAAAGGGGGTATTACATAGTGAAAATGGCGGGCAAAAAAACTGCCCATCCTACCTGGCACCCTCGGTCAACAAGTGTGGCTTGGGCGGTGTCTGTTATGCTAAGTGCGAGTAGTGCATTCAGGGCTAGATTTTTTGTTTCATTTGGGATCCTTGTCATTCATTAAATAACGCTAGTTTACGGATAACATCCCTTTGAGGGATGGTATCCGTCGTTGAGTTGCTATGTTTACCTTGACTATTTTTAACAAAGCTAACATTATAGTTGATGTGATCTTGATTTAAGACCAGTAACCTAGGCGTAGAGTAGATTTTAGCATTTGTGCTATTTTATAAGCAAAGATACCAAGTAAGCCAAAGATACCATCCCTTCAAGGGATGTTATCTTTAACAACCCCAAGCAACATAAAAGCCCAAAGGTATCATTCCCGCTAGGGGGGTATCTTTAAAACACAGGAAAAATCCATGCACCAAGATGATTTAATTTCTGGCGAGTTTTACCATTTATTCAATCGTGCCAATAGCCAAACTGATCAGTTATTTTACCAGGCACGCAATTATCACTACTTTTTGCAACAATGGACACATTATCTAAACGATATTTTTGAAGTTTGGGCCTATTGCTTAATTCCCAATCATTACCACTTTCTGGTTAAGCTAAAATCATGCAGCTATAAATTAGCAATAGAGGCGAGCCGAAAATTTACCATCAGCTACACACAAGCGATTAACAAGCAACAATCACGCCGTGGTAGTTTATTCCAAGAACATCCCAAAAGAATACATATAGAATCTGAGTCGCATTTATTGGGCTTGATTCATTATATTCATCATAACCCTGTACATCATGGTTTAACCCAGAAAATCGAAGAATGGCGATTCAATTCTTATGCTGCGATTTTGAACCCAGTAAAAAGCAAGGTTGAGCGTGAGCAGGTTTTAGCCTTATTTTCTGGTGCTGAGCGGTTTGTTGCGTTTCATCAGCAAATGAATGATTATCGGAGGGTTAAAGGCTGTATTGCTGAGTGATGCGTGGTAGTTACAGATATCATCCCTTGAAGGGATGGTATCTTGATTCAATTAACTTAATGACTTAAAAGCTACTTCAATAAAGATAAGTAGCCTCAAACCGTGCAACACTACCACCCCCCGCATCATACAACTCTAAATAATTCCCTTTAACCGCCCAACCTGTAACAACCTCTAATGTACTGAGAAATGCTTGTTCAGCCTTGGCATTTGCACAGGCCATGCGTGTCATTGCCATGCCCTCACTGGCAATGCTCAATTGCTGATCATCTTGCTGATAAGTCCCTGAAATACGGTTGCATCCTGTAGAGCCTGATACCTGTGCCGTCCCATCGTTTGCATTATGAAATATCAGGTGTGCTTCACGTTTTGCTGGCTGGGTGCGGTCTATGCCTTTACCGTTTAATGCTGTTAATCGCCAATAGGTATTGGTAAATGATGCATCTACATACGGATTGTCACAAGATTCAGTTGGCATGGTTTTAATAAAACGCTCAACATGTAAAACAGCCTGCTCGCCTACACCATCGACAATTGGGCGTTGTACGATACTTCCCTCAATATGTACTTTTAAGTTTGTTCCGGCTGCCGATTGGTCTTTTAGATAGGCTGATTCAAGTGCCTGATGGTCTCCCTCAAATACAACAGGTAGTTTAAGCCCTGTGATACATTCTCTAAAATTCGCCGCATCAGCCATATACTGATACATGCCTTGCATTAATACTGTCGGCTCTAGTGTTGTTGCGGTCATTGAACGCTCTAATTGGTAGTTCAAGTTAGAGTCGATTTTATTCCCCTGTAGATCAAGCTTTTCAACGGTATTGCTATCAATCACACGAAAGAATAAAGGGGATTCATGTCCACCCGTCAATATTAGTTTTTGGGTGCTGGGATCTATATGCCAGCGGCCTATATCATAGGGATTTGCCGTTGAGGGCTTGCCATTTTTAAAACATTGCACCGAAATAAAATAAGCATGATTAGAAAACAAATCAAGTTGGTACTGAGTTTGACAATTCGCTCCAGGTAATAGACCTAAAAGATGAATGGGGAAATTTGTAAAAGTCATGGACTTTGTTGCTCTGGCTTGTTTTGCCTGATGCTGAACGTGTACCATTTTTAAGCTCACTGTATTCTGCTGCGCTTCTGCCAGTACAGGGTGAGTGGTGTCCGTTATAAACATCAATTTGTCATCAACTGTGATTCGGCCTCGGACAGCATAACGATGCCCCGGTTTTATTTCCTCAGGATTATAGCCAATTGCAAAATTGATAGGTGCTTGGCCTGCCGGGTCTATCGTTACACTACCCAATGTTGTTGCTGCGACATCCATCAGGGAAATATCTTCCAGTGTGACTTTAAAGATGGCATTAGGTGGTAATCCAATGCGTTCGCGATAACTCGCATAACCTTTAATCAGCGATTGGGTTTCAGTGACTGCACATCCTGACATAAAATTCACCATTAAAAAGGCTAAAAAAAATAAAGATCGTTTCATTGTTGAACTCCTTGTTTTGCTAATATATCAATATTAAATTCACCCAGTAAGTTTACCAGTTTAATCAGCGGGAGACCTATCAGGGCATTTGGGTCATCGCCCTGAATGCGCTCGAATAATGCAATGCCTAAACCTTCTGATTTAAAGCTGCCGGCACAGTGATAGGGCTGCTCTAGGTTAATATAATTTATTATTTGTTGTTCGGTTAGTTTTTTAAAATAGACCGTACAAATATCAATAGCACTTTTAATCTCGCCTGTTGAGCTATCTAGAACGCAAACACTGGTATAGAATTTTACAGCTTTAGCTGAACAAAGCTGTAGCTGCTTAACGGCATTATTTTTGTTACCCGGTTTTTTTAACTGTCTCTGCTCCAGCATGGCAACCTGATCGGAGGCAATGATAAGATTTTTGGGGTAGCTTGGTGCAAGTGCTGTCGCTTTCTCTTTGGCTAGTCGTAAAGCCATTTGAGTTGGCGACTCGCCTGTTTTTTTGCTTTCATCAATGTCTGGATCTGCGCAGATAAAATGCATGTGTAACTTCTCTAAGAGTTCTTTACGGTATATAGAGCTTGAAGCTAAAACTAGGCTGTTGGTTTGCATAATAATTTAATTGACAGAGTATGATCATTACCGCTATGATTGTACAGTTATGTTAGATCAATTACCTGAACTTATAGATCCTGTTGTATTCGCTGAGCGGCATAGTCATTTGCTGGGGCATCTTAGTGTGCGGCGTTTAAGCCGTCTTGCTGATTTCCTTTTTGACAAAAAGGGGGAGTTGAAAATTGATTTGCAGTTCTATAAAGAAGGTAAAGTTCCTGTTATTGAAGGGCGTATTGAAGGGCATTTAACTTTAACATGTCAAAGTTGTTTGCAAGCACTGGAATGGTTTGTGGACAAGCCTGTGAAGATAGGCATGGTACAGACAATTGAACAGGCAGATCGATTGACTGAAGAGTTTGAGCCAATGATGGTGTCAGATAATAAAATGTCGTTGCCGGGTATTATTGAAGATGAAGTGCTTATCTCTTTGCCCGATTATCCCCGACATGAAAATAAATGCTTACAATATGAACCCGCTGAAAAGCTGGTTGAACCCAAGGAAATAGAACAGAAACCTGACAACCCTTTTGCTGTTTTAGCTACACTTAAAAATACTGGAGACCAATAATGGCCGTACAAAAAAGTAAAGTAACTCGCTCTCGACGTGGTCAGCGTCGTTCGCACGATTCGTTAACAAGTAAAACTTTGGCGCAAGATCCAACAACAGGTGAAACGCATCTGCGTCACCATGTTACGCCAGATGGTTACTTTAAAGGCCGTCAAATTGTTGTGACTGAAGAAGACTAGGCGATAATTGCCTGTTTGTGCATAATGTACAATAATAGTTTAATCAGTTTTGAAAGCCGGGCTTTATGTCCGGCTTTTTTTATTAAGAATTTCTGGAGTTTTTTTACGTGAGTTTAATTATTTCAATTGATGCGATGGGCGGTGATCATGGCCCTGATTCAACCATTCCTGCTTCACTGGATTGCTTACGAAATAATCCCGCATTACAGCTTATTCTAGTAGGCGATGAGCAGGTAATAGGGCCAAGGCTTGAGCAGGCTTTAGTTGAGTTTGCAGGGCGCTTATCCATTCAGCATGCTTCACAATGTGTTGCGATGGATGAATCCCCAGCTAAGGCACTTAAAAATAAAAAAGACTCGTCCATGCGTGTAGCGATTAATTTAGTGCGTGATGGTAAGGCGGATGCCTGTGTAAGTGCTGGTAATACCGGGGCGTTAATGGCAACGGCCAGATTTGTCTTGAAAATGATTCCGGGAATAGACAGGCCTGCCATTATGTCTTCTATGCCTTCGATTTTCGGGCATACACATGTGCTGGATTTAGGCGCAAATGTGGATAGCTCTGCTGAAAGTCTGTTTCAATTTGCGGTGATGGGGGCGGAGGTTGTTAAGGCGCTGGAAAATATTACCGATCCTAAAGTGGGTTTACTCAATATTGGTGAGGAAGAGACGAAAGGTAATGAGCAGGTTAAATCAGCGGCTAAACTATTAGAAAACTCTGAGTTAAATTATATCGGCTATGTGGAAGGTAATTCGCTGAATGCGGGGGACGAAAAAGTTGATCTAATTGTCTGTGATGGTTTTGTGGGTAATATTGCATTGAAGTCTATAGAAGGAGCGGCAAAAATGATTACTTCTGTGATGAAAGAGTCATTTGCCAAAAATCCATTGACTAAATTAGCCGCTTTGATTGCTTATCCGGTATTAACGGCGATAAAAAACCGTATTGATCCAAGATTACATAATGGTGCCAGCTTTTTGGGTCTGAAAGGCCTGGTGATAAAAAGTCATGGTGGTGCAGATGCTTTAGCGTTTAAGACTGCGATTCATGTGGCCGAAGTTGAAGTGGAAAAGAATGTGATCCAAAAAATTAGTGAGCAGGTTGAGCTTGCTTTAAGCAGGAGAGAAAACACATGACAGCATATGCAAAAGTGATAGGAACAGGTGGGTATTTGCCTGCGGAAGTTAAAACTAATGAGCATATTTCACAGACAGTCGATACCTCGGATAGCTGGATTTTTGAGCGTACCGGGATAAAAAGCCGGCGTATTGCAGCGCAGGATGAAACGACATCAAGTATGGCTGAGATAGCCGCAAGACAAGCGATTGAAATGGCAGATATCGCACCTAATGAAATAGACTTGATTATTGTTGCAACGGGGACACCGGAAAATGTTTATCCTGGTGCGGGGTGTATGTTGCAACATCGACTTGGTATTAAAACCGGTGTCGCGTTTGATATACAGGCGGCTTGCTCTGGTTCTATTTTTGGTCTGGATATGGCGAATCAATATATCAAGTCAGGTGCTGCTAAAACGGTGTTGGTGGTTGGTAGTGAAATTAATTCGCGTATAACCGACTGGACAGACCGAGGGACGTGTATCCTGTTTGGTGATGGTGCGGGTGCTGTTTTATTGCAAGCCTCTGATGAGCCTGGTGTTTTATCAACTCATATTCATTCTGATGGTCGTTTTGAAGATTTATTAAAATGCCCTAATCCTCAAGCTTCTGCTGAAGAGAATTTGACTGGCTACATTTCGATGAAAGGCAATGAAGTGTTCAAGGTCGCAGTCAATACTCTGGGGCGTATTGTTGATGAAACATTGGCTGCCAATGATATGCAAAAAACAGATATAGACTGGCTGGTGCCGCATCAAGCGAATATTCGTATTATTACAGCGACAGCAAAAAAATTAAAAATGTCCATGGATCATGTGGTGGTTACGTTAGAAGATCAGGGGAATACTTCTTCAGCTTCTGTTTTATTGGCGTTTAATCAAGCGGTAAGAGATGGCCGTATTCAACGCGGTCACGTGGTTTTATTAGAAGCATTTGGTGCAGGTTTTACCTGGGGTTCTGCACTGATTAAGTATTAGAAGGGTTTATATGAGTATACAAAATAATCAACTGGCCTTTGTTTTTCCGGGGCAAGGTTCACAATCGGTCGGTATGCTGACTGAAATGGCTGAGAGCTATCCAGAAATTAAAGCGACCTTTGCACAGGCATCGGAAGTCTTAGGCTTTGATTTATGGGCTTTAGTGACTGACGGGCCAGCCGAAGAATTAAACCAGACGCATAATACTCAGCCAGCGATGTTGGCTGCAGGTGTGGCCTTATGGAAAGTGTGGTGTGCACAGTCTGATGTGCGCCCGGGATATATGGCAGGGCATAGTCTGGGAGAATATACCGCGCTCGTTTGCTCGGGCGTACTGGATTTTGCTGATGCAATTGCTTTAGTGGCGGCCAGAGGCCGTTTTATGCAAGAGGCGGTTCCTGAAGGTGTGGGGGCGATGGCCGCTGTGCTAGGTTTGGCTGATGAGCAGGTTATTCAGGTTTGTAATGATGCCGCACAAGATGAAGTGTGTTCTGCAGTGAATTTCAATTCGCCAGGTCAGGTGGTTATTGCCGGGAATAGTGCGGCGGTTGATAGAGCCATGCTTGCAGCAAAGGAAGCGGGTGCTAAACGTGCCCTTAAATTACCCGTCAGTGTGCCATCACATTGTGCGCTGATGCAGCCAGCGGCTGATCAATTATATGCAAAAATGCAGACTGTCAATTTTGCAGAGCCTGGCATCACTTTATTACATAATGTTGATGTCAGCGCACATAAAGACGCAGAAGAAATTCGTCAGGCACTCAAACAGCAGTTATTTATGCCTGTGCGCTGGGTGGATACTGTGAATGCTTTATCTGAGCAAGGTGTAAGCACAATTGTTGAGATGGGACCTGGCAAAGTCTTAATGGGATTAAATAAACGTATCGTAAAGGCAGCGGATCATTTTACGGTTTATAATCCTGATACTTTAACTAAATTATTGGAGCATTTTTCTAATGACTAAAAAGGTAGCCTTAGTAACAGGCGCAAGCCGTGGTATTGGTCGTGCCATCGCTGAAAAATTAACGCAAGACGGTTTTTTTGTTATCGGTACTGCGACATCTGATGCTGGAGCAGAAGCGATTTCAGCCTATTTATCTGACAGTGGTAAAGGCATGAAGCTCAACGTTGCCGATGCAGATTCAATTGCAGGCGTTATGAAGACGATTGCCGATGAGCATGGTGTGCCTGCGGTATTGGTCAATAATGCAGGGATTACCCGCGATAATCTGCTGATGCGCATGAAGGATGACGAATGGGATGATATTATCAGTACCAATCTGACCTCGGTGTTTAGAATGAGTAAAGCGGTATTAAGAGGCATGATGAAGGCTAGGTCTGGTCGAATTATTAATATTGCCTCTGTAGTCGGGGCAACAGGTAATGCAGGACAAGCAAACTATGCGGCAGCTAAAGCGGGTATGGTAGGTTTTGCTAAATCAATGGCGAAAGAAGTGGGTTCGCGTGGTATTACTGTTAACACCGTTGCACCAGGCTTTATTGATACCGATATGACACGTGAATTAGCCGATGAGCATAAGCAGGCACTGCTAGCAGGCATTCCCTTGGCACGTTTAGGTGATGCAAAAGAAATCGCTAATGCTGTTGCATTTTTAGCGTCTGAGGGGGCTTCTTACATTACCGGAGAAACCTTGCATGTGAACGGTGGTATGTTTATGGTCTAAAATTATGTTATTTGCATAATTTTAAAGTATAATTGCCCCGCTTATAGAAATTACTATAAGTGGAACCAGATTAAATAATAATAATGATGTTGTATAGATTAAATCAGCATCCATTAAGGAAAAAAAAATATGAGTAACATTGAAGAACGTGTAAAAAAGATTGTTGCTGAGCAATTAGGTGTTAAAGAAGATATTGCCAATGATGCGTCATTCGTAGATGATTTAGGCGCTGATTCTCTTGATACAGTAGAAT
>WTCN01000116.1 GCA_013138555.1 Methyloprofundus sp.
CTGCGCTAAAGCGAGTTGTGCTTCGGGGCGGTCAGCGGCAAATAATAAGCTTTGTCTATATTCTTCAGTGACATGAGCAATTAATTGCTGCTGCTCAGGCTCTAAAGAACCGTGTGGTACGCTTGCCAAAATACGAGCTGCCTCTATACGTACTATTTTAATAGGATCATTTAAGCTTGCATAAATAGACTTGATGCTATGTTGCAAGTGAAATGCTTCCAGTGCTTGTAAGGCTTGCCTACGTACATCGGCATCTTTAGAGCGTAGCATTTGTAAACTGGTCATTAGGGTTTGTCGAGAGGGATATTGCCCCAGAAAACCAACGACAGTTGCCTTCGCAATATCAGGCGTTTCACTGAGTAAAACGCGATATGCGAGTTGCAATGCGGCGGCATCTTGTTCAGCAAGTGCTTGTAAGGCAGGGCCAAATTGCTGAAAACCAGTCGCTGTTTTTTTCGTCCATTTTTGCAGCGCATCAGCTGCCCAGCGGCTTGGTTTGTCTTGGTGGCAGTTAGTGCAAGCATCAGGTGTATTCAGTTTTGTCGATAAATCAGGTCTAGGAATGCGGAAACTATGGTCATTTCTAGGGTCAACGCCCATATACACTTTTTCAGGCATGTGACAGGTAATACAGTGGCTACCTGTGGAATCTGCTTTGTGATGATGATGTTTGCGTGTGGCGTAAGACGTGGGTAAATGACACTGAAAGCACACTTTATCGCCTTCTGCTTTGCGTTCTAATGTGTGTGGGTTGTGGCAGTCGCTACAAGTCACCCCTGCTTGGTGCATACGACTTTGCAAAAATGAGCCATAAACATAGACCTCATCATTTATTTTGCCATCAGGATAATACAGTGATTCTGCTAAGAGTGAAGGCAGATAATGATCTCTAAAATTATCACCAGGAATAAAATGATCATCTAATTGCGCGCGTCTTGAATGGCATTTTGCACAGACTTGTAGTTCCGCTTGCCCGGTTGCGCTTGGGTCAGATAGTTCGGGCTTGCCTGAGTCGCTATTTATTTTCCAATGTCTGCTGCTGGATTTTTTTAAGTGGATACTTAAGCCATTATTTTGTGGGTCGCGTTTATCTTTTGCAAGACCCGCCCAAGTGATATGCTCAGAAGCAGGGCCGTGGCAAGCTTCACAAGACACATTAATTTCGCTCCACTGCGTGTTATAGCTTTTATTGTCAGCTGAATAATTCTTTTTTAAGTCGGTGCTATGGCAGTCCGCACACATATAGTTCCAATTTAAATTCGGCCCTGTCCAATGTAATACATCGCCTGCTTTAATCTCCTCATCTGGATGTAAGCTAAACCAGCGCTGTCCGCCTTGCTTTTTGCTACGACTATCCCAAGCAATACCCAGCACCTGAACTTTTCCTAGTGGGAATTTAACCATATACTGTTGTAGTGGATAAACTCCAAAGACATAGCTAATTTCATAATCCTGTAATTTGCCATCTTCGCCGTCCGTAGAGACCATAAACTGATCTTTATGTTTGAAAAAACGTGTCTTAATACCTGATTGCTTAAAGCTAGCGTTAGCAAAATTACCTAGTACCGTTTTATCAGTCGCTTCTTGCATGGCAAGATCATGGTGTGAGCCTTGCCATTGCTGGTACTCTTCAAGGTGACAGGTTTGACATGCTTGTTTACCCACATAGTTAGTGGCTAGGGTAGGGGGGATGAAAGTCGTTAAGCTAAGCAGGAAAAATAAGAAGGGTGCTAATTTCATTTTAGTTAATAAAATAAGGGAATGATTAAGCTAGAGTTGCATTGTAGCTTGTGAGCTTAATAAACGGTTATTTTTTAATGGAATTAGCTAAATTATTTGCAAGTGACGGTAATGGTAAAAATAAATTATCTAATTGGTTTGGCAATGAGAGAAAGCCAAATTGAGTATAGTAAACTTTTGCTTGCTCATGCTTTGCATCAACAAAAAGACCTGCTATACCTATGTTAGTAGAAACATTTAATGTTTTTTCCATGGCATCTATCACTAATAGCTCTCCATACCCTTTTCTTTGTTCATTTTTTAAAACAGCTAACCTTGCTAATTTTGCAGCAGGAATTTTATTGGGAAATTTATTCTTCCAGTTATGAGGGATATTAGTCGTGTAGATTTCACAAACGACAAGAGACATGTAAGCAATGATTTTTGTAGGGTTGGCTGTGTTAATGAGAACAAATGTTTTTGAAATTCCTTTTGTTATATGTTGGCGAGCTATTTTTTGTAAATAATAATTTAACTCTGTGTTACCACAGTCAAATTCAGTACGATCGTGAATTTTGGAGAGGACTTCAATTTTTAGTTTCAACGCTTATCCAATTTTATTTTTATAATTTTCAAAGGCATTTTTAAGCTTTATATTAGGTTCAGGCGGATTGTCCAGAGCATTAAAAAATACTTGGGCATCCTTGTGACTGAGGTGAATATTTTTATCTTTTTCAATGATATGTTCAGCTTTTTCAAGAGCTGATTGAATCAAAAATTGGTTTAATGTAGCCCCGACAATATCAGCAGCTGTTGTTAAAGTATCTTTGACTTGTTCACTTACTCGGGCGGTAATTCGTTCGTTTTTAGCTGTAATCATGATTATTCCTATTTTAGGTGTCATATTGACACCATAGTGGGCTGATGTAAGAATGTCAACTTTCAAATGAAAAAAACATAAAAATTAGCTCATATTTTTGATTTAGGCTAATTATCTATAATCCTCTTCCTAATTTTCCTTTTCTATCGAGTCTGACCCCTTTGGTTCTATCGAGTCTGACCCCTTTGGTTTGACCCCTTTGGTTTTTGACCCCTTTGGTTTTATTGAAAAGCGCAATTCTTATAAATCGCTGAATAATGAAATTAAAGAATTAACAAAAAATGTAACCAGCATACAACCCGCCATTGATGAAATTAACAAAACATTACAATATTATGGGTTTGATAATTTTGAAATTGTTCCATCTGTATCTAGTGAAAATCATTATCAAATAAAAAGAGAGGATGGAGAGCTAGCTGAGTCAACATTGAGTGAAGGGGAAATTACTTTTATTACTTTTCTATATTATCTACAGCGAGCTAAAGGCTCAACTGACAAGGAAACGATTACTGATGAGAGAGTTTTAGTTATCGATGACCCGATTTCAAGCCTCGATAGTAATGTGCTGTTTGTGGTTAGCACCCTTATAAAAGAAATTATTAAAGACATTAAAAATGATGTTGGCAATATAAAACAGCTCATTCTTTTAACTCATAATGTATATTTTCATAAGGAAGTATCTTTTATCGATGGTAGAACCAAAGAAAACAATCAAACTAACTACTGGATTTTAAGGAAAAATAATAAAGTTTCTTCGGCTCAGCCATTCTTAATGAAGAACCCAATCCAAACTTCTTATGAGTTGATGTGGAATGAGTTAAAGAATAAGGAGCATAATTCCAGCGTGACAATACAAAACACTATGAGGCGAATTATTGAAAACTATTTCAAAATGCTTGGTGGATATAAGGATGATGACCTTATAAGTAAGTTCACATCTAAAGAGGAGCAAGAAATATTTAGATCACTGATCTCTTGGATTAATGATGGCTCTCACAGTATTTCGGATGATTTATTTATTGAGGCACAATCAGATGTGGTAGATAAATATTTAAAAGTATTTAAAGATATTTTTACTTTAACAAAGCATGATGGGCACTACAACATGATGATGGGTGTTGAAAATGCAAACAATCAAATACACCCGACCGTTTAAAGCGTCATTTTTTTGCTATTCGCAAAAAAACTGCCACTTTAAACGTCGGGTGATTTGGACGTTCAAGCTGTAGAAAAACCTAAAAACCCTCCATAAATTTGTTAAAATAAGACATCATAAGCAAGGTGTCCTAATATGGCAAAATATATCCACTATGACTACAACCAAACGGTCATGGTCATTATCAACTTTCAAGACCAACTCCAAGCAGGCACGTTTGAACACGCACTGCACTACTTGGTCACTGAAAAGCTCGACCTCTCCATTTTTGATAAAGCCTTTAAAAATGACCACCAAGGTCGCCCCGCTTACGATCCAGCCATATTGCTGAAAATTATTCTCTTCGCCTATTCAAAAGGCATTACCTCCAGTCGAGAAATTCAATGGTGTTGCGAAACCAATATTATCTTCAAAGCCCTCTCCTGCGATAGCGTCCCTCACTTCACCACCATCGCCAGCTTTATCAGCGGCTACCCCACACAAATTGAAAGCCTCTTCGAGCAAATCTTATTAATTTGTAATGAGCAAGGCTTGCTAGGCAATGAGCTATTCGCCATCGATGGCTGCAAACTCCCCTCCGATGCAGGAAAAACTTGGTCAGGCACCCATAAAGAACTCGCGGAAAAAAGAGACAAACTGAAAAAGCTCATCAAACACCACATGGCAGAGCATCAAAAGCTAGATCAAACAGACGCGGGCGACAGCAAGCAAATTAAACGCATTGAACAAAGCATCGACACGCTCAGCCAAGCCAGTGAAAAAATAGGCAAATTCCTAGAAGCGAGCGAGCCACGGATTGGTCACTCCAAAAGTAAAAACGAAGTTAAAAGCAATGTCACCGATAATGAAAGTGCCAAAATGACCACCA
>WTCN01000022.1 GCA_013138555.1 Methyloprofundus sp.
CATCGAGCTAAAAAGCACACTCCATAATAAAAAAGCTTCACTTGTCATGTTGGTTCTCCCTTCTCATAACCCGTACCCCGTATCTAATAATTTCTCTCCGAGCAAGGCTTAGGTCTTTAAAAATACCTATCCAAGCTCATTTATAAAGTCTGCTAATAAAACAAGCTTAACCCGTTCACATATTTCATCTTCTAGGCAGCCTGAAATTCGTGCGCTTAACCCAGTCATATACCTTGCGATTGCAGCTTTATTTTCTTCAGACAAACTCTCATTAATGGGAATATGGACAATATAGAATGTTTTGGCATCTTGACTTAAAAAAGCAGTAGGTATATTTTGAAAATAGTCGGGGATTTTGCTGAAAATGTCTCTTGAATCTTTAAATTTTGCAAGCATTTCATCCCGCTTATCATTTTTAATCAATTTTCTTAACTTGCCTAAATGAAATTCACTAGCAACCTGTGAAATTGAATCATCCAAACCAATTAAATCTTCTTGTCCCCTTGCTTCATCTGTAAATTCAATAAAAAGACACTTATCATTTTTAATATAAAAATAATCGACAGACTTTCTGTGGTTTAAGCAAACGACTTTTTTAATGCCGTTATCGCCATCAACCCGGTAACCTTTATAGCTTATTTGCAATTCAAGACCTGATATTTCATGATCCATTTCTTCTAGGTGGTCTGATAATTCTGCTTTCATCAAATTATTTTTTATGAATTTGAAAACAAATCAAACAAAGGCATCCCTAGATCAGCTTTCACTGAATCCAGCTTTTTAAAAATTGGCTTATTTTCATTGATTGAAGTGCCATTCTCCAGTTGCTGAACCGAAAAGTGTTCATTCACATCAAGTCCCTTTTTCTCATGTGAATCCATCATTTTTTCAATACATTGCATCATATCATAGCTATGACTTGCCATAATAACATGTACCCCAGCAACGCTCAGCTGGTATAAAGCCTGAATCATCACCTGTTGCCACGCTGGATGTAAATTTATTTCAGGTTCGTCAATAATCAGCACACTATTAGGAACAATAATATTTTTTCCTAGCAGTAATGCGATAATTCCTAGTGAAATTGAACCTGATGCCGCTTGGTGCAAGTCAACATCATAACCCTCTTTATCTTCCCTCTGATTAATAAAACGCAAGTCACCTCTTTCTGATACTTGAATATAACCACTGATATTCTTATCAATTTGTTGCTTAAGCTGCACTAAATCATCAAATGTCTTATCTATTACAATTTCAGTATCTAGCAATCTAAACGTATCTAAAATATAACCAGGAACCTTTTTTAACTCTTTCTGTTGGTGCTTTACCTGTCGCCTTAAATCTGGGTTACTTCTTGCCTGAACCCAATCTTTTAAAACATCTTTAATTGTCCAATACACAGGTGATTCAAGGTATACAACATTATCAATTTTCTGGAAAACATCAACCCCTTCCACTTTTAAATTGCATTGAAAATAATTAGATTTCAACTGCAAATCCCCCATAGCTTCACCAAAATAAAAACGAGTATCCCCTGTATCACTTATATTCTTATTTTTTAGTTTACTTAATGCATTGACTTGAAAATTTTCGGTAAAAGCTTGTTCCAATTGCTCTTCTAATGCTTTATTTAAAGTATCTTGAGGTGCATTAATCAAAGCTTCAAGCTTTTTAATTTCCACTTGAAATGCTTTAAGGCGTGTAGACAATAAGTGATATTTTTCAACGTTCTCAATCCATTTTTGTAACTGTTCACAAGCGCCTAGAAGTTGCTGTATATCTATATGCACATTATCTTTTTGAGAAAGCTGTGAAGCGAATGTACTTTTACGAAAAACTAGCATGAGATTTCTGGCTAATTGATCACTCGCTGACCAAGTATCACCAATATGCTTTTCTAATTGAATATTCGTTGACCAAGTATAATCAATATGCTTTTGTACACCTAACTCACTCACTATATAATCAACAGCTGAAAAAAAAATCACCTACCTGTAAAATAAATGACTCAACCTCAATTGAAAGATAATCCTTGTTAAAAGATCTGAAAATAGTATACAAGGAACGGGTAACAAAGCTTTTTCCTGATGCATTTTTTCCTGCAATCACTGTAAATGGCTTTATTTGAATTTTAGCGTGTTTAAGTTTGCCAAAATTTACAATTTCTACATCCATATTTTTCATATTTTTGCATTTTTATTGACAGGAACCAAGGGGAGACTCTAAAATAAATAGCTTGTAGGATGCATTCCATTACCCCCTACGCAATGAAATATCTTTAAACAAATACTTTGAATTGAGGGCTTACCAAAAAGCCCCCAACTCCACATAAAAAACTACTCGCCAGCCCGACTTTCTGCAGAACGCATAAAGGGAATCGGTGCCTCATCGTCATGTTCAAATGTTACTGTTTCCCAGGCATCAGTATTAGCCATCAGTGCCCTTAATAATTGGTTATTTAGGCTATGTCCTGATTTATACCCTTGATACTCACCAATTAAACTATGCCCTAATAAGTATAAATCACCGATGGCATCCAGCATTTTATGCTTCACAAACTCATCGGCATAGCGTAAGCCACCTTCATTGAGTATTCTGTCATCATCAATCACAATGGCGTTATCCAAGCTTCCTCCTAAAGCCAGGTTATTTTCCCTAAGAAACTCTATATCCTTCATAAAGCCAAATGTGCGTGCACGACTCACTTCTCTGACAAAAGTGGTTGATGAAAAATCCATCGTGGCTGTTTTTACATTGTCATCAAATGCCGGGTGTTCAAAATCAATGGTAAAAGTGATCTTAAATCCATCCATAGGTAAAAAGGCTGCCCACTTATCTCCATCATAGACTTTTACTTCCTGTTTAATCTTAATGTATTTCTTCGGTGCATCCTGCTCTAGCACACCTGCCGATTGAATTAAAAACACAAAGGGACCCGCACTACCATCCATAATAGGTACTTCGCCAGCAGTCACATCAATGAGTGCATTATCTATTCCTAGCCCCGCCATTGCCGATAATAAATGCTCAATGGTCGATATTTTCACACCATTTTTAACCAAAGTTGTCGATAAAGTTGTCTCACCCACATTATGCGGAATGGCATCTATCGTCACGGGTTCTGCCAGATCTATCCGTCTGAATTTAATCCCGGTATCAACAGCAGCCGGGTGCAGTGTCAAATAGATTTTATCTCCCGTATGTAAGCCAACCCCCGTTGCTCTAATTGTATTTTTTAATGTTCGTTGTTTAATCATTCATATTAACCTAATGTCAGCCTGGCTTTTAAAAGTACACCAGAATATTGTACGCCCATACCTCTTTTAAACGATCATGTATACGGGATAGGGCAATTATACTATGTAGCACTGATGCAGATATAGGATTGCTATCAAACAACGACTCAAAACCCGCTCTATTTTTCTTAATCCGCCTGGCGTCTCAGAAAAGCCGGAATATCTAAATAGTCCATATCTGTATTATTTTTTGCTTGCACGCCAAATCGTGTTTCTTTATTTTCCGCATTTTTACGCACAATAGCGGGTGTATCCAGCTCTGAATAATCCGTCGTGCCGGTATTATTCTCTGCTCTTTTTATAGATGCACTAACGACGTTTTGTACACTCCCCATGCCAGTTGCGACAACAGTCACTTTAATCTCATCCCCAAGCTCCTCATCGACTGCGGTACCAATTTTAATGATCGCTTCATCTGAAGCAAACTCATGCACAATATTACCGACTTCATCAAACTCAGCGATTCCCATGTCAGATGCAGAAATATTGACCAATATACCTCGTGCACCTTGCAGATTAATGTCTTCTAGCAAAGGGCAGGCGATTGCCTTTTCGGCCGCCTCTCTTGCTCTATTTTCACCACTCGCCACGCCAGTCCCCATAATAGCGGCTCCCATACGCGACATCACGGTTTTAACATCGGCAAAATCAACATTAATCATTCCCGGGCTAGTAATCAATTCAGTAATGCCTTGTACCGCATCCAGTAAAACATCATTCGCCGCAGCAAATGCTTTTTTCATTGATACATTAGCCCCTAAAACAGGTAATAACTTCTGATTAGGAATAATAATCAATGAATCGACATATTTTTCCAGTTCTGCTATGCCGGCTTCAGCCACCCGTTTCTTCTGGTTACCTTCAAAATCAAACGGTTTTGTGACCACGGCAACCGTTAAAATATTTAGCTCTTTGGCGATTTCTGCAATCACCGGAATTGCGCCTGTTCCTGTTCCTCCCCCCATTCCAGCGGTCAAAAACAGCATATTGGCACCTTCCAGCACTTCACGAATTAAATCCTTATTTTCTTCAGCCGCTTCCTTGCCTACTTCAGGGTTAGTCCCTGCCCCCAAGCCTCTGGTTAATTCAGCACCTAGCTGAATAACGGTATTAACATCCAGACGGTGTAAGGCTTGCGCATCTGTATTGGCACAGACAAATTCGACACCTTCAATATGACTATTAACCATATGATTGACGGCATTACCACCACCGCCACCCACACCGATAACCTTGATCACTGCGTTTTCCATTCCTAAATCCATTAATTCATATTTCATCTTTACAACCCCATTTAATTCTAAAAATATTCTTTAAAAATTATTCTGAAACCAGGCTTTCATTCTTGCAAAAATGCCTTCCCCAGCTTCTGATAAATGCTCACCATTCACCAAATGATCTCTTCCATATAACAACAAACCCACGCCCGTTGAGTGTACCGGATTCGCAACCACATCTGTTAAGCCCGACACATGCTGGGGAAGTCCTAATCGCACTGGCATATGAAAAATTTCTTCTGCCAATTCAATAAGGCCTTGAACTTTCGAACTCCCCCCCGTTAAAACAATACCCGCAGCTATTAATCCTTCATAACCACTACGCTGCAATTCAGCCTGAACTAAAAGCATTAACTCTTCATAACGCGGCTCAATAATTTCTGCCAGATTCTGTTTGGATATATTTCTGGGTGGCCGGTCACCAATACTTGAAACCTCTATCATCTCTTCTGCCTCTGCTAATTGCGTTAAAGCACAGGCATAGGCACGCTTTATTGCTTCTGCACTCTGTGTAGGTGTGCGCAAGGCAACAGCAACATCATTCGTCACCTGATCCCCGGCAATCGGAATAACCGCTGTATGTTTAATCGCACCCTGTGAAAAAATGGCAATATCGGTGGTTCCTCCCCCTATATCGATCAAACAGACACCTAACTCTTTTTCATCTTCCGTTAGCACTGAAGTACAGGATGCTAATTGTTCCAGAACAATATCATCAGCTTCCAGACCGCAACGGCGTATACATTTAATAATATTCTGTGCCGCACTGACACTCCCGGTCACCATATGTACCTTGGCCTCCAGGCGTATTCCCGACATCCCGATAGGCTCTTTAATCCCCTCCTGCATATCAATCACAAATTCCTGTGGCAAAATATGTAGAATTTTCTGATCAGCAGGAATAGCAACGGCTCTTGCAGAATCTATCACACGGTTAATATCATATTGAGAGACTTCCTTATTTTTAATCGCAACGATGCCATGAGAGTTTAGGCTCTTGATATGACTCCCTGCAATGCCTGCATACACAGAAGTGATTTCACAGCCCGCCATTAGTTCTGCTTCTTCAACGGCCCGCTGAATTGAATTCACTGTCGATTCCAGATTAATCACTACCCCTTTTTTTAATCCGCGTGAAGGCGTAGAACCAATCCCAATCACTTCAACTTCACCCGTTTCATTTACTTCCCCAACGATAGCGGCAACTTTAGATGTTCCAATATCTAAACCTACAATTAAATTACGCTCTCTTTGTTTTGCCATTTTTTTTTGCCTTTCAAACTACTTTCTGGACCGCGTTTAAGCAGGTTTTTTTTCTTGTTATTTCCAAATAATCTGTTCATTTTCTCGCCACCGAACGGCATAACCATTTGGATAACGCATATCTATATACTCTATTTTTGCCACCAACTCATTACCAATCACCCCTAAGGTCTTCATTAACAGCGTAAACTTCTGTAAAGGCTGAAACCGCCCCAACTGTATAATCATACCGCTTTCCATCACCAACAGCCATGATTGCCTGTCACTCACTCTAAACTCTGTTAAACGCAGGCCTTGCTTTATTAAACCGAGTTTTAAGTCACCCATCACTTGCAGCAATTGATAGCGCTGCTCAATCGGCCCATACAGTACAGGCAAAGATTGAAATGCGTCTATGTTGATGGGCTTAAAAATATCGCCATGTCTATTTAATAAACCATCTTCCTGCCAGCGTACCACTGGCTGTTGCTCATAAATTCTAAGTTTGAGTCTATCCGGCCATATCCTTTCTACCTGTACTTTTTCAGCCCAGGGTAAAGTTATGACCGCCTGTTGTATCCTCTGTAAATCAATCGAGAAATAACTCAATTGAATCAGTGGGTGTATTTTATTTTTTATATCTTGCTTAGCAATATACTCAAATGTACCCTCCACCCGCACATAACGTATAGGAATCGTCTCGGTCATTAGCTTTTGCAGTGTCTGCCAATTTAACAGTATTGCCGCAACAATAAAAACCAGGCCACCCACAAAACGTTGAGTGCACACCTTGATCATCTAAAGCTCGTTTCTAAAATACGCCACACTAATTCATCAAAACTTAAACCTGCCTGCTCAGCCGCCATAGGCACTAAGCTATGATCTGTCATCCCCGGAACGGTGTTTAGCTCAATTAACTGCGCCTGTTGCTGCTCGTCAATAAATACATCGACTCGTCCCCAGCCTGTCACACCAAGAATTTCACAGGCTTCTAAAGCCAGCTCAGCCAACTCCACCTCAACATTCGCTGCCAAACCAGGCGGGCAATGGTACTGAGTTGAATCTGCCCGATATTTTGCATCAAAATCATAAAAGGCATTAGCTGTCTCAAGCCGAATCACAGGTAATGCTTCAGCATTTAAGACCCCTACCGTATACTCTTTGCCTTGTACCCAGGCCTCAGCATAGACTGCACACTGGTATCGCGCCGCCTCCTGCCAAGCAGTGCGTAGTTCTTCTCTGTTCTCCGCTCGACTCATGCCAAGACTAGATCCTTC
Organism: Methyloprofundus sp.; assembly: GCA_013138555.1. Lineage (GTDB taxonomy): Bacteria > Pseudomonadota > Gammaproteobacteria > Methylococcales > Methylomonadaceae > Methyloprofundus. The sequence goes on from WTCN01000022.1 coordinate 7,093, forward strand.
CAAAGCTGGCTTTACAATCACCGGAAAACCTAAATCAGCGATACATTTTTCTATATCGCTCTCCTGCTGTATTAAAAACCATCGGGGTGTTATTAGCCCCGCCCCCTGCCAGCATAGTTTAGTACGCAATTTGTCCATACTCAGTGCTGAAGCAAGCACACCACTGCCTGTATAGGGGATTTCCAGCGACTCCAATAGCGCTTGTAACACCCCATCTTCTCCCCCCCGGCCATGTATCATATTAAATACCCGATCCATAGGGGTATTTTGTACTGCCTCCAAGGCTGTTTTAGTGACATCAATGGCAACGGCATCAACCTTGTTACGTAGCAAGGCCTGATATACAGCATTACCGCTGTTTAAGGAAATCTCACGTTCAGCAGCAGCCCCCCCCATTAAGACAGCGACACGCCCAAAATCCTTTGCCTGCTTTATTACTCTTGGTTTCATGTGGACTTGTCTCCTATGATACAAACTTCCGCATGTAATTCGACCCCCTGTTGTCTGGCAACTTCAGTTTGTACATATTCAATAAGCTGTTCTATATCCGCTGCCTTTGCAACGCCTGTATTGACAATAAAATTGGCATGTTTTTCCGAAACCTCGGCACCACCGATAGAGTACCCTTTTAAACCACTTGCCTCAATCAAACGTGCCGCAAAATCATTCGCAGGATTTCTAAAAACCGAGCCACAACTAGGCTGGCTGATTGGTTGTGTTGCTGCCCGTCGTGCCAGGAGTTTTTTTATTTGTTTCTGTCCAGCCTGGCTTGCATCCTTACTCAGCTTTAAAACTGCCGATAAAAAACAAGCACTACCGACACCTTTTACAGCACGGTAACCCACCTCGAATGCATCAGCATGATACTGTTCGGCTTTGCCTCCCACAGACATCATTTCGACACTTTCGACCAGATCCCATGTTTCTGTTCCAAAAGCACCTGCATTCATTTTTAGTGCGCCTCCCATTGTACCGGGTATACCCGCTAAAAATTCAGCACCCGATAAATCATGCTCCGAACAAAAACGGGCCACATGTGCACAAGGCACACCACACTCAACATAAAGCCTTACATCATCGATTAAGTTCATTTGTTTAACCTTAACCCGGGTATTAATAACCGTACCACGTATCCCCGCATCCCTGATCAGTAAGTTGCTCCCCAGTCCCAGCCAGAACACTGGCTCATTGATAGAAAGCCCAGCTATAAACCACTGTAAGTCCAGCTTATCAGCAGGCACATACATTCGATCAGCCTCACCGCCAACACGCCAGCTGGTATACTTAGCCAGTTTTTCATTGTGCAATAGCTGTCCACGTAAACTAGAATTAGACACTGTCATTATTACACCAACTCGACTAGTTGCTGTGGTAACTGTGTCGCAATATGGCCAACATTTCCAGCTCCCATGGTTAATAAAACATCTCCCGGGCGAATAATGCCCACCAATATCTGTGCCAGGTCCTCTACTTTTTCAACAAACACCGGGTCAACCTGTCCACGTATTCGAATGGCACGACTTAATGCCCGCCCATCCGCCCCGGTAATAGGCTCCTCACCTGCCGGATACACCTCTAGTAAAATTAGCACATCCACTGCGGATAAAGTATCCACAAAATCCTCAAATAAATCCCGTGTTCTGGAATAACGATGTGGCTGAAATATCACCACCGAACGCTTTTCTGGCCATGCCTGCTTTAATGCTTCTAAAGTTGCCGCAACTTCTCTGGGATGATGCCCATAATCATCAACCAAAGTCACCGCGCCATGCGCTAAGGCAATCTCTCCATTTAATTGAAAACGGCGCCCTACTCCTTTAAACTCAGCTAAGCTTTTTATAATGGCGGCATCATCAACATTTAATTCAGTGGCAACGGTTATCGCAGCCAGAGCATTTAACATATTGTGCAGACCTGGCATATTCAAGGTAACCTGAATATCTTTGTGGCCATCCCAACGCTGTACCAGAAAAGAAGTGTGCATCCCCTGTTGCTCTATCTCTACCGCTCTTACATCCGCCTCTTCTCGCGTACCATAGGTTCTGATCGGTTTGGATAACTGCGGCAATATTTCACGCACGCCCGCATCATCTATACACAGTACAGCCAGACCATAAAATGGCACATGATATAAAAACTCAATAAACGTATCTTTTAAACGATTAAAACTACCTTCATAGGTTTCCATATGGTCTTGATCAATATTCGTGACCACTGCCATCATTGGCTGTAGATGTAAAAATGATGCATCACTTTCGTCAGCCTCAGCCACTAGGTATTGTCCCTGTCCAAGCTGGGCATTAGTCCCCACACTATTTAGACGGCCACCAATCACAAAAGTGGGATCTAGCCCCGCCTCTGCCAGGATACTCGCTGCTAAACTTGTGGTGGTGGTTTTACCATGCGTACCTGCAACCGCAATACCAAAACGGAAGCGCATCAGTTCAGCTAACATTTCAGCGCGTGGAATCACCGGAATACGACATTCATAAGCCCTTTTTACCTCAGGGTTCTGTTTATCAACCGCTGTAGAGGTAACCACCACATCAACCTGATCAATATTATTCGCATCATGACCCATAAAAACAGTGACTCCCGCTTTTTGCAGACGCTCTGTTACCGGGCTTGCCTTGATATCTGAACCTGATACCTCATAACCCAGATTAGACAGCACCTCGGCAATACCACTCATACCGGTCCCGCCAATACCGACAAAATGAATACGCTGTATATCACCCAATGGCTGGCGGATAATTAAATTTTCAGATACTTTCATGCGGCCTCCAACCTACATTGCTCAGCAACACTCTGCGTTGCATTTAAACTGGCACTCTGTCTTGCTGCTTTTGCCATAAGCTCTGTGTGTGTTGCACAGTGTTTAATTTGTTCAGCTAAAAAACCAGCCGTTAACTGTTGCTGAGTAATCATAATACCAGCCCCCGCGTCGACCAGATAATGCGCATTGGCTGTTTGATGATCATCTATGGCATAAGGGTATGGAACCAGAATACTAGGCAGCCCCATTGCAGCCACTTCACTAACAGTCATTGCACCGGCACGACAAATCACTAAATCAGCCCAGCGATATGCCGCAACGACATCATCAATAAATGCCACGACCCTGGCATTAAGCTCTTTTTCTTGATACATTAATTCTACCTGCTGCTGCATAACGGCCCCTGTCTGGTGCAATACTTCTACGCTATCAAGTAAAGCCAATGCCTCAGGAACAACTTCATTTAAACGCTGTGCACCTAGACTGCCGCCCATTACTAAAATATGTAAACCCTCCCTATGCGTTTTTTTGATAATGTCTTGTTGGGCAAACGCCTGACGCAAAGGGTTTCCTGTAAAAATAGCTTTCTTGCTTACAGCAAAGCTTTCAGGAAAAGCTTGTAATACTTTATTCGCGACAGTCGATAATAAGCGATTAGTCGTCCCCGGAATCCTGTTTTGTTCATGGATCACTAAAGGAATGCCCATTATTTTTGCCATCAGCCCTCCTGGGCCTGCGACAAAACCGCCCATTCCCAAAACCACATCAGGCTTTCTTGTCTGTAAAATTTTTCTGGCTTCCAGACAGGCTTTTAACAGCATCCATGGCATTTTAAACAGCGCTAAAAAACCTTTACCTCTGAGCCCATTAACACTAAGCCAGTCTATTTCGATATTGTTTTCAGGAATCACCCGACTTTCCATTCCTTTATGCGTCCCTATCCAGCTTAGCTGCCAGTTTTGCTCAATTAAATAGTGCGCAACAGCGAGTGCAGGAAACACATGCCCTCCCGTTCCACCCGCCATAATCACAATACGTTTAGCCATGATTCTGTTCCTCGGACTTTTTCAGGATCAGCATTTCAGTATTCACTCTATAAAGCATTCCCAATGCACAACACATAACAATCATGCTACCACCACCATAACTCATAAAAGGCAGGGTCAAACCTTTGGTAGGCAACAGCCCCATATTCACACCCATATTAACAAACGCTTGAAAAGCGAACCAGATCCCCAGGCCATAAGCAATAAATGCACAGAATTTTTGCTGTAATTGCTCTGCCATCATGCCAATGGCAAAAGCACGCCAGACAATCACCGCAAATAAAATAATCACACTGAGCACACCAATAAAACCTAACTCCTCAGCAATCACCGAAAATAAAAAATCAGTATGCGCTTCGGGCAAATAAAAAAGTTTCTGTACACCACTGCCCAGGCCTACCCCTAACCATTCACCCCGACCAAAAGAAATCAGAGCTTGCACTAGTTGAAAACCATTGCCAAAAGGGTCTTCCCAGGGATGCAGAAAACTCGTAAATCGTGCCGTTCTATATTTAGAAAAAACAACTGCTAATACCCCCACAGCAATCACAGCAATCACTAATAAAAGGAATTGCTGCAGACGTGCACCACTCAAAAACAAAACCCCCATGGCGATAATTAAAATCACCACAGCCGAGCCCATATCTGGCTCTAGCAATAATAAAACACAGGCACTCGACAATAATAGCAAAGGTTTCACTAAACCATAGGCAGATTCTTTAATCAGCTCATGATGCCGGGTCACAAAACCAGCGATATAAATAACCACAATAAACTTAACCACCTCTGAGACCTGTATTCTTATCCCGGCGAGTGATAACCAGCGCATGCTCCCATTAACTTTTATACCTAAGCCTGGAATAAGTACCAGCACTAATAAAAATAAACCTGCGAAAAAAAGCGCCTGACCTGTTTTTTCCCAAAAATTCATAGGTATCAGACACATGCCAAAACCTGCAATAATTCCCAGAATAATATGTATCAATTGTCTCAGCGGATAATGAAAGACATCTCCCCCCAGATGCAATGACGCAGACGAAACCATAAGATAGCCCATCACAATTAGCGTAACACTCGCGAGTACCAGAGCAGTATCAAAATACAGATTCACCGGCATTCGTTTTGCTAACTGCTCAGCAATATTCATTCTTTCAGCCTCATGACCTCTGCACTATAAACCCCGCCCCGCTCTTTATAATCCGCAAACTGATCCAGGCTTGCACAGGCTGGAGACAGGAGGACCGTGTCCCCCGACTGAGCAATTTTTGCCGCCTTTTTTACCGCTTTTTTTAGCGTATGTACTTCAAGTACTGCAATGCAATCGTTTATCGCCTGCTTGATAAGCATGCCATCTTTACCTATTAGTAGCAGCATTTTAACCTTTTCTTTTAACACCGGCACAAGGTCGCTCATATCAGCGCCTTTTGCATCTCCCCCGGCAATCAGGATAACACTGGTATTTTTAAAACCCTGTAATGCCGCAACACATGCCCCGACATTAGTCGCTTTGGAATCATTAACCCAGCTGACCCCCTTAATATTAGCGACTAGCTCAACCCGGTGCTTTAAACCCTTGTAGTGACGCAAGGCATCACACATCGCTGCTTCAGAAAGCCCTATCACGCTGCCTAGTGCCAGAGCAGCCAAAGCATTTGCCTGATTATGCACACCGGCAACTAACAGCTCATTGACAGCCAATATTGCTCGCCCCTGAAATGCCAGAGACTCACCTTCCGCCGTGTCGATCACAGTATAATCAGCAGCGTCATGAAAACCGAAGGTGAGTAACTCTCTATCGGCATTCTGCATTGCAGCCACATGCGGGCAGTCCATATTCAGCAGCATCACACCATTTCCGGCAAAAATCTTATGCTTTTGCTCAGCATATGCCGCCATACTTGCATAACGATCCATATGGTCCGCTGAAATATTAAGCACCGTCGCAGCCACCGCATTTAACTGGCTGGTACGCTCTAATTGAAAACTGGATAATTCCAGTATATAGACTTCAGCCTGTTCAGCGAGTAAATCCAGAGCAGGCGTGCCCAGATTCCCCCCGACGGCAACACGCTTTCCAGCCGCTTTCGCCATGCTTCCGAGCATTGTCGTTACCGTACTTTTTCCATTTGAGCCAGTAATTGCCACCACCGGTGCAGAGACAGAACAGGCAAATAAATCAATATCACTTAATGGGCGCACCCCCTGTGCAATGGCCTGCTCAATCAATGGCTCCTCCATTGATACGCCAGGACTGACAATAATATGTGTTGCCACATCGAATACTGCGGGCTCAAAACCTCCGGTAAATACGGCAACATCAGGCATCTGTGCCAATAATTCATCGTTATAGGGTGGTTTTTTGCGACTATCGACAATGGCAAATTGCAGCCCTAAGCGACGTAAATAATAAGCGACTGATAAACCTGTTTTACCCAGGCCAACGACAACAACTTTAGCACTCTTCTTATTTAAAGAAAACTGTTGATCCAATGCCTGTAATATTTCGTCATTATTCATTTGCTATCTCAACTTCAAAGTTGATAAACCCACTAAAACCAGAATAAATGTAATGATCCAGAACCTAACAATCACCCGAGGCTCTGGCCAGCCTTTTAATTCGAAATGGTGATGAATCGGTGCCATTCTAAAAATACGCTTACCGGTTAACTTAAATGAAGCGACCTGCATAATCACCGACACGGTCTCCATAACAAAAACACCGCCCATAATCACCAGTACAATCTCCTGCCTGACCAGCACAGCCACAACACCTAAAGCAGCACCTAGTGCCAGCGCTCCCACATCGCCCATAAACACCATAGCCGGATACGCGTTAAACCATAAAAAGCCTAGCCCAGCCCCGACTAAGGCAGCACAAAAGACAACCAGCTCTCCAGCCTTGGGAATAGAAGGGATAGCCAGATACTCTGCGAACGTCGCATGCCCAGTCAGATAAGCAAAAATAGCCAGCGCACCCGCAACCATAACGGTAGGTAAAATGGCCAAGCCATCAAGTCCATCGGTTAAATTAACGGCATTACTCGTACCGACAATCACAAAATAGGTCAATACCACATAAGCCCAGCCCATATCGACCACGACCTCTTTGAAAAAAGGCACGATAAACTGAGTTTCTGCCGGTACTTCTGCACTCTTAAATAAAAACAAGGCAGCGGTAAAGGCAATCACAGACTGCCAGAAGTATTTAGCACCTGCTGAGAGGCCATCACTATTACCTAACATGACTTTCTTATAATCATCGACAAAGCCAACAACGCCATAACTCATTGTGACTAATAAGGCTACCCATACATAACTATTGCTCAGGTTTGCCCAAAGCAGGGTACTGACAGCAATGCCGACCAAAATCAAGGTTCCCCCCATAGTCGGTGTTCCCGCCTTCTCATAATGGCTTTCCGGACCATCCTCACGCACACTTTGACCAATTTTTTTATTACTTAAGCGGCGAATCATACTTGGCCCGACTAAAAACGAAATAATCAAGGCAGTTAAGGCACTAAAAATAGCGCGTAATGTCAAATACTGAAAGACATTGAATCCAGCATCAAACTGGGCTAAATAATCAAATAAATACAATAACATGTGCTATTTTTCCTCACTCATTAGAGCCTCAACCACACGTTCCATTTTCTGTGCCCTCGAACCTTTCACCAAAAGTACAACATCCGTTCTTATTGCCTGCTTTATCGCCGTAATCAAATCTTCTTGCCGAGAATAATAAATAGCCCCTTCTCCAAATGCCTGTGCAGTATTTTCTGCCATTGCTCCAACCACAAAAAGGCGTTCAACCCCCGCCTGTTTAATTTGTTCTGCCATTGCACCATGTTGCTGTGCGCTTTCGCTGCCTAGCTCACCAAAAGCCCCTAAAGCAACCCATAACTCCCCGGTACAATTTTTTAATACTTTCAATGCCGCCGCTAATGATGCAGGATTGGCATTATAAGTATCATTAATAATCTTACCCCCCGCAACTGTCTCAAATAATTGCAAACGCCCCTTAACCGGCCTGACTTGCTGCAAGCCCTTTTGAATTTGCTGCAGCTCAACCCCTAATGCCAGACAGGCGGCGCTTGCCGCCAGGGCATTTAATACATTGTGCTCACCCGCCAATGCCAGACTGACGGGAATACGACTGCCCTCGGCAACTAAGTCAAAGCGCGTAGTAAACGCCAGTTCATCTGCCTTTATCTCAATATTTTCCGCCTCTACGTCTGCGGCATGATCGACAGCAAATGAAATAAGCTTACGCTGGCCAGCAATCTCTCGCCACTGAGCAAAAAAGGCATCATCGGCATTTAATATCGCCACACCGTCAGCTGACAATGATTGAATAATTTCTGCTTTTGCCTGTGCCACCCCTTCAATACTGCCAAAGCCTTCAATATGAGCCGCTCCGACATTGGTGATAACGGCAACATCTGGCCTTGCATACTGACAGGAATAGGCAATTTCGCCAATATGGTTAGCCCCCATTTCTACCACTGCAAATTGATGCTGTTTATCCAGGCGCAATAATGTCAGTGGTACACCGATATCGTTATTAAAATTCCCAGCCGTAAACAGCACCTGATACCTGACGGCTAAAATAGCGGCAATCATTTCTTTTACCGTTGTTTTACCGTTACTTCCGGTAATCGCACACACTCGAAGCCGGGATTTTTCCCTGACACAGCCCGCCAGTTCAGCCAAAGCAATGCGGCTATCTGTCACAATGACCTGAGGTAAGCGAGTAACAACTTTTTTTGTTACGAGTAAAGCAAGCGCCCCAGCCTCTTCAGCCTGAGCAATAAAATCATGGCCATAAAACTGTTCACCGCTAAGCGCAATATATACATCACCCTGCGCTAAAGTCCGCGTATCAATACTGACACCAGAAGCTGTTACGTCTGTACCGATTAACTGTCCATGTACACAGTTTGCTATTTCAGTGAGTGTCATCACTATCATAATGTCAATAACGTCTGCACGATGTCACGATCACTAAAAGGGTGCTTAATACCCTCTAGCTCCTGATAATCTTCATGTCCTTTACCAGCGACCAATACAATATCCTGTTCCGAACTCGTCATAATGCCGTATTTAATTGCACTTTTTCTATCATTAATAACACTTAGCTTGTCAGTTTCAATCTCTGCGATAATATCTTTGATAATTGCCTGTCCACTTTCAAAGCGAGGATTATCATCTGTGACAATAACCCTATCCGCTAACTGCTCAGCAATTCTTCCCATTTCTCCTCGCTTACCTTTATCTCTTTCTCCGCCACATCCAAATATAACGGTTAATGTGTTATTACAATGATGCCTCAAGGTTGTCAGTACCTTACTTAGCGCATCCGGTGTATGTGCATAGTCAACAATTACCAGAGGCTTTCCTGCCCCTCCTTGAAAACACTCCATGCGCCCAATCACCGCCTTTATTGATGGTATCGCCTGTAAACACGCCATTAATGGTCTGCCCATTGCCAGCATAACCGTTAATGCCGCCAAAATATTTTGCAAATTAAAATCGCCTAACAACCCCACTTGCAATTGAGCCTGCTCTTCTTGCCAGCGCACATCACATTCAATGCCTGCCATGGTATATTGCACATTGCTGGCAATAATACTTGATTGTGCCGCATGCACTTTGTTCTGCATACTGTAAGTCAATATCCTTACGCCCTCCGGTATCGCAAGCAGTACACGCTCAGCATAGGCATCGTCCAGATTAACAACAACATATTTCAAACCTGGCCACTGCACTAAGCGCAATTTTGCCTGCAGATAGGCTTGCATACTACCGTGATAGTCCAGATGATCCCGACTCAGATTATTAAAAATAACACCTTGAAAATTAACCCCATTCACCCGCCCCTGCACCAAACCATGTGATGACACCTCCATCGCCACATTTTTGATACCTGTCGCAACAAAATGAGCCAGTATCTTTTGTACAGCAAAGGCATCAGGCGTGGTATTTCTGGTTTCCTGCAAAGCGGCATATTCGCCCCAGCCCAAGGTACCAATCACAGCACTTGCATCCATAAGCTGCGCTAAAAACTGGCTGCATGATGTTTTACCATTTGTTCCGGTAATACCAATCACATTCAATTGCCTTGCAGGGTATGCATAAAACCGGGCTGCTATCTCTCCCAGTTTTTCAGTCAGATCTTCGACCGCAATCATCACTAAAGCGGTTATATTTTTAGCAAGCTGCTCCCCGTTCTTTGCAGGATCATAGACAATTGCAAGCCCGCCTTGCTGCTGAATTTTTTCGGCAAACTGCAAACCATGTTGCTGAGCCCCAGCCACTGCAAAAAAAACACCGCCCGCTTCAATTTCCCGACTATCCAAAGCAATATGTGTCAGCTCTATCTCTGCCTCAACAACCGCAAAGCCTGTTAATAAGTCTGCTAACCACATATCATTGCTTTGTCAATAACACTGACATACTCTGTTCTTCATCCGGAGCAATCTGTAAAACACGCAACGCACCGCTCATTACTCTGGAAAAAATAGGCGCGGCAACCAATCCACCATAATACTGCCCCGCTTGTGGAGAATCCACCATCACCGCAATAATTAATTTTGGATCACTTGCGGGAGCCATACCTACAAAGACTGACAAGTAATCATCACCATATCCCCCTTTACCCGCTTTTTTCACTGTTCCCGTTTTACCTGCCACTCGATAGGCACTCACTCGCGCCTTATAGGCTGTACCATCTTTTTTTACCACCTGTTCAATCATGGTACGTACTTTTATTGCCGTTTTAGCGGATAAAACACGGGTCGCATATTCATCCTTATCCCGCTTAACTAAACTCACTGAATGCAATAAGCCATCATCAGCCAAAACCGTATAAGCTCTTGCTAACTGCAAAGTCGACATGGAAATTCGATAGCCAAAGGAAAGTGTTGCCTGCTCGAATTTACTCCAGCCAAAATATTCTGGTAAAAAACCATCGGCCTCACCAGGAAAGCCAACACCCGATGAATGACCAAAACCGACTGAGTTATAAAAGCGCCAAAAATATTCCGGTGGCATTGATAAAGCAATTTTACTTGCCGCAACATTACTCGATTTTTTTAAAACATCACTTAGATTTAATGTCCCGTAATGATGACCATCTTTCACCCACTTCCCTTTTATTTTAATAGGACTGGTTGTAAACAGCTGATTCTCTTTAATATAATTTCCTTCTAAAGCAGCCGCAACCACCAAGGGCTTCATTGTCGAACCGGGTTCAAAAACATCAGTAATCGCTCTATTGCGATAATGTGCTACCCTTGCCCCTTTGCGTGAATTAGGGTTAAAAGAAGGCTGATTAACAATGGCTAAAATATCTCCTGTTTCAGCCTCTAATATAACCAGTGAAGCGGCCTGCGCCTTATGCTCAAGTGCTCCCGCCTTCAATTCCCGATAAGCCAGATACTGCAAGCGCTCATCAATGCTCAGGATTAAATCCTGCCCCGCTTCAGGCTCTTTAATACTTTCTACATCATGCTCTTCAATAACCCGCCTTGCTCCATCACGAATCACTCGCTTACTCCCGGCAATACCGTTTAGCGTCGAGTTATGCATTAACTCTAACCCTTCCTGTCCTTGGTCATCTATATTAGTAAAGCCCAGCAGATGTGCAGTCGACTCTCCAGCGGGATAAAAGCGCTTAAATTCCCGGATAAACCCTACCCCAGGTAAACCCAATTGCTTAAGCTGCTCCGCTAAAAATGGCTCGACTCGCCTTTTTAAGTAAACAAACTGTTTATGACTCGCCGGGTCGAACGCTTTTAGCACTTTAGCAAGCGGTACATTTAACAATTTAGCAACGTGTTTTAGTTTTTTATCATCCAGCTTCTGACATGCTAGCTTGGTCTTGCCTTCTGGTTCGACTTTACAATATTGAGGATTAACCCAGATTGTTTCTACCGGTGCACTGACAGCAAGGCTTTCACCGCTACGATCCAGAATTCGTCCCCGATAGGCTGCAATTTTAACCGTCCCGATATGCCGGCTACGCGCCTGTTGCTGTAAAAACCCGGTATCCCGGATCTGCAATTGCAACGCCCTGGCAATCAGTGTCAACATGGCAACAATCATTAACAAAAATATCAGTTTTTTTCTTCCTGCAAAGGGGTCTGTCTTCTTAAAAGTACCTTTCTTTTCAGCGTTCAACATTATTACAGCTTTATATACACAATCGACTCTCGGTTCAGCTCAATCAAACCCATATTTTTTCTTGATGCCTTTTCAACACGATTATGGTCTGACAACATACGTTCTTCTAATATCAAGCGCTCCCAGCGTACTTCCAGACGATCAAGCTCCTGCTCGGCTTTTTGTATCTCAATAAACACTAATCTGGATTCATGCTTAGAATAAATCACTGCCAGGCCTGAACCCGTTAGTACCACTAACAGTACAGCAACTAGAATTCGCATAACACCTCTACCTGAGTAGAGGTTCCAGACATTTCCATAAAGATCCTTGCCTTTTACTTGCGCTCAGCAATCCGTAATACAGCGCTACGAGCTCTCGGATTTTGCTTTAATTCATCTGCACTAGCTTTAATCGCTTTACCCTGTTTTTTCAATCTGATTGCAGCCAATTCTTCAGGCTGCATAGGCAATTTCGACGGGTTATACTTACCTCTTGATTCATCTCTAATAAAGCGTTTTACAATTCTATCTTCTAGCGAATGAAACGAAATAACCGCCATTCTTCCCCCACTCGCCAATATATTGACAGCTTGCTGCAACACGACTTTTATCTCATCTAGCTCACTATTGACCGCAATTCTTACTGCCTGAAAACTTCGCGTTGCCGGATGTTTATGTTTTTCTTTAAACGGTATTGCCTCTGTTACCAGATCGGCAAACTGCTTCGTCGTTTGCAATGTATTTTCTAAACGCTGAGTAACAACAGCATGGGCAATTCTGCGTGCAAAACGCTCTTCTCCATAATCAAACAGCACTTGCACTAACTCTTGCTCAGGTACTTGCGCAAGCCACTCGGCAGCAGATACTCCGGTACTGCAATCCATCCGCATATCCAAAGGCCCATCATGCATAAAACTAAAACCACGTTCTGCATTATCTAGCTGAGGAGATGAAACACCAAAATCCATTAAAACCCCATCGACCTTACCCAGCCAGCCCCGTTTTTCAACAAGCGCCTGTAGCTGCGAAAAACAACTGTGCTCTAACTGAAAGCGTGGATCCTTAAGTAACTCCTCGGCATATTCAGACTGAATAGCATCCAGATCTCTATCCAGCGCCAATAACTGCCCATGCTCACCGAGTTGCTGAAGAATTCCTTTGCTATGCCCGCCTCGGCCAAAGGTACAATCAATATATATGCCATCAGGCTTTATTGATAACTCGCGCAATGTTTCATTAAACAATACGGGTAAATGCATAACTTAATCCTTTAATTAAAATGATAAATGTTCGAGCTCATCCAGCCCATCATCATCTTCGGCATCCATCCACTCCCTCTCTTTAGCATTCCAGGCATCTTCATTCCATATTTCAAATTTGTTCAATTGTCCCACCAAAATCAGTTTTTTTTCCATACCTGCAAATTTTCTTAGCTTTTCAGAAAGCAATAGCTGCCCTTGTCCATCCATTCCCGCTTCAGTCGCATTACCGATCAGAAACCGGCGTAATTTTCCTGCCATCTTATTAATGTGGGCAACTTACTCACCGTTAATTCAAGCTTTTCCCACTCAGGAAGCGGATAAAGCCATAAACACCCTGGCTCACCGATACATCTTTCATTCATCGCAATAGTTACAATTAACTGGCTATCACAGCAATCCTGTAATTCCTCTCTGTATCGAGTCGGAATCGCAAAGCGCCCTTTCGCATCTAAATTAATTGCAGTGACACCCCGAAACACATAAATCTCCTGAATGATTTATTTTTCCCAAAAAAACTACTTTTCCCCACTTTTCACCACTTATCAAGTAGACTATAGTTTTCTAGCATTCGTTAGTCAACGATACATTGAAAATAATTTCCCTTTTTTTGACAATGACTTAGCCATGACTCTTTAACAGAAAAACAACAACTTTAATATACTTAAAAAAAATAATAGCTATCAAATATTTAACTTTTTTTGTTAAAGTAATTTCTTAAACTTAGGAATATAAGAGTCTCTTAATAACAATCCTCTAAAAAAATCCTTCCTTGCCAAGCAATAATTACAAATGGCAGACAATAAAAAACCCATAAAGTGACAAACATTTTGCACTTTATGGGCTTTAAGAGCTACTTTGCCAAATAAGCAGCGAGAATTCAATAACCCCCGCCTCTAAGCATCTCGTTATAGCGGATCTTATTTCATACTACTACCACATTTCCCTTCGCCACATTTGCCTTCCATACCTTTCATATCGGCTTTTTTGGCTTTTGGCATTGGTTTATTTCCTGCACATTTTCCTTCAGCCGTTTTTTCCAGAGCACCTTTAGGCATCATACTTGCACCACATTTACCTTCACCACAAGCACCCTCCTTCATTTTCGTAGCCGCTTTTTTTTCATCAGCCTGTGCTACCAGCATATAACCACTACTTAATTCCGTCATCGCAAAAGGATTAACCTCAACATTAGCAACACCCTCTGCCTGCGCAGTACCAACGCTTAAACCAGAAAACAGTGTCGTACCTACTGCAGCAACTGCCAAAGGTGATTTCTTTATACTCATTTTTCTTTCCTCAAAATTAATTAATTTACTCTAAGCCAATAAAAAGATTGTTGCCAAACCTAAAAATGACATAAATCCAATAACATCGGTTACTGTCGTCAGTAACACTCCACCCGCTAGCGCTGGGTCGATTCCTCTTTTTTGTAAAAACAAAGGAATTAACACTCCAGCCAAAGCCGCGCAGCTTAAATTAATAATCATCGCGGCTCCCAGCATCATCCCTAACGGCATATTATCAAACCAGGCTGCGGCAATCAAAGCAACAACAACTGACCAAACGGCACCATTGACTGCCCCCACGGCCAACTCTTTAAACAAGAAAGGCATCGCATTAGAGGCGCTAATTTGATGCAATGCCAGCCCACGAATAACTAAAGTCAGGGTCTGGCTTCCTGCAATTCCCCCCATACTTGCAACCACAGGCATTAACACAGCCAAGGCAACAATCTGATCAATCGTTGCTGCAAATAAACCAATCACCCAGGATGCCAGGAAGGCAGTAAACAAATTAACCCCTAACCAGACTGCTCTACGCCTGGCGCTAACCATAACCGGCGAAAATAAATCATGCTCTTCATCCAACCCCGCTGAACTTAAAACAGCATGATCGGCCTCTTCACGAATAACATCAAGCACTTCTTCCAGTGTAATTCGACCGACAACAATATCCTTTTCATCAATCACTGCAGCAGATAAAATATCTTTGTGCTCAAAAATAGTGGCAACCTCAGAAACAGGCATATTTAAAGGTATTGCCTCCACCACATCCATTAACTTTGAAATGAGCGTTTCTGGTTCACTGGTTAAAATTGTCGCTACCGAAACCATGCCCTGATAGTGATTATTGCGATCAACAACTGAGATACTAACCATATTGGCCGGCATTTTTTTCTGCACACGCAGTTTGGTTAAAACAGCCTCTACCGTCATATCAGCACGTACAGGCAGAGCATCCATACTCATTAAACCACCCGCTGTATGTCCATCATAAGACAAAGCGGCCTCAAGGCGACTATCACCTTCCTTTTTTAGAACCTTCTCTCTCACTTCTGCAGGAAAATCAGCAACTAGATCAGCCATCTCTCTAGGCTCTAACTGGCTTGCAGCGGTCACTAAATCTGCTGATGATGTCTGCTCGACCAAACCAACCCGCACTTCCCCCTGTAATGCAGCAAGCGTTTGCCCCATCGCTTCGGGAGCCATAATCCCCCAGAGCTGGTATCGATAATCTATAGGCAAAGACCTAAGCAATAGCGCTATTTCGGCAGGAAACAAACTATGCAAGTGACTCCGTGCTTCATAAAGCGCACCATTGT
>WTCN01000198.1 GCA_013138555.1 Methyloprofundus sp.
ATGCCTTGTTTCCCAATATGACTGTTTTAGAAAATGTACAACAAGCACTCTTGCCCTTAGCTAAACAGCAGCAACGGTACGAGGCATTGGCCTTATTAAAAAAAGTACATCTTGAGGGCTTGGAACAGCGTTACCCTAAGCAGTTATCAGGTGGGCAGCAGCAGCGGGTTGCAGTGGCACGTGCCTTAGCAAGACAGCCTAAGGTTTTATTATTAGATGAACCTTTTTCGGCGGTGGATCAAGTCACGCGGCGTAAATTATATCGAGAATTGCTGAGCTTAAGGCAGTCACTCGCCATGCCGATGATTTTAGTGACGCATGATTTAGAAGAATCTACTTTGCTGGCTGACCGTATTGCTTTGTTGCATAAAGGAGAAATATTGCAAATAGGGGGGCCTGAACAGCTTGCCGCACAACCTAAAACAGCCACAGTCGCGCGCTTAATGGATCAGCAAAATATTTTTAGTGCGCAGGTTTTAGAGCATCGGCAAGCGCAGGGAAAAACCTTATTGCAATGGCATGAACTTATTTTAGAAGCAGATTATCAGCCGCAGTTTGCGCTTAATGAGCCTGTTTGCTGGATGATTCAAGCGGCGAATATTTTACTGCATCGTCGTGGCCGCCCGTCTAATGGGGATAGGGAAAATCCGTTGCAGGGGGAGATTATTGAATATTGGGAGATTAATGGTTCAGCGAATATGTTGTTGCAAATCAATATGCAGCTAGACATTAATATCACCCTGAATGTGCCTGTGCATGTTGCTAAGCGTAATCGTTTGGCTTTAGGCGAAAGGGTAGGCGTGTCTTTATTAGCTGCGGGGATACATTTAATGCCTTATCAAGCCTTACGGCATGAGCTGTAACGTGTACTGTTTTTTGATGCTTAGAGCCTATAGCCCTTAAAAAATGACTTTACCCCTATAATACCAATCCCACCCAGTAAATACTCTTAAACTATCACAGTCTCTTTAGCGGAAATCTATGCGTATATATAGATTCCTGCTAACAGCCTGCAGGAATGACGATTTATGCGTTCAGGTATCAATATATTAGGATTGGTATTATGTCGTTACTCCAACAACTAAGGAGTCGTTTTAAAGTGTCGAAATTATTTTGTACTCGTTCCTAGGCACAAAAATAACTTGCTTTTACTGGTTAATAAGCATTAAATGCTAGTAAAAAACTAAGCGGCAAAATTTCGTGTTAAGTCATACTCACCTTTCACCAAGGAACCCACTACGATGACTCCCGTATCAATCAATAAACAAAGCCAATATATTTATAATCACTGTAGTCGTTATTTAGCACGTAGTAACAATGATGCCAGACATAATTTTGGGCAATTTTCAGAGGGTGACCCCGCCGCTAATATTAGCGAATCATGGCGTTTTCCTATTATTGATAATTACAGTGATGGACAGGATTTTGAGGCTAGCTATGGCTTTAATGAGGTCACTTTTATTTATGTTGCGACTCAAGCAGCCACACAAGATATTGCAGTGATTGGTAGCTTTGCAAATTTATATGAAGCTATTCCACTTCAGCGAGTAGAAAATAGTGATTATTACGCACTCACCTTAGTGATTCCCAAAGGTCAAGTGCATCGCTATAAATTCTTGGTCAACGGGGAAATAATACTAGACCCGATTAACCCACAACTATCGACCTTAGACAATGGACAGACTTGGTCGCGCTTTTTCACGCATAACTGCACCACACCTATTTCTTTTGAGCGTTGGGAAATGCAAATTCTGGATAGACTAACGGATCACATATTGCCTTTTCATACCGAGGAGGGAAGAAATTTTCTTAATCGTTATTATGCCAGTAAGGATAATCAAGGAAAAACTGTGATCGATAGACCTCAGGCGAACCTGACATTTGCTCACGCTTACCGCTTAGATAAATCAGTCGGTGTGGTGAATTATATTGATAAGCTCGTGGCAGCTGCAGAGCGCCATTACTTAGATGATTATCACACTTGCTTAGCAATTATTAATCAACTATTACGTCAACAAAATCCTGTCCTTGAAGTGACTGATATGCCGAAAATACAATTTATCCAATTGTATGATGCGATGGCATCTAATTTTGTAGAAAACTGGCCGACAGAACGTTATGCAAGCCCCAGCTTTTTTCTTAAATTATTAAGGCGACACACCTTAACAGGCGCATTTTCTCACCCTAAATACGGGGGTAATAATGGCGCAGCGAGTTGGGCTTTTCTGGAAGAACGCTATACCGATGAGAATGGTAAGACATTATTTGATTGGCGACGCTCGGTGGAAAAACCATTAGGTAATGCAACAAACTATCACGGCTAACGATAAGGAAAAAAAATGCAAGATGAATTTGATGTAATCATTATTGGTAGTGGTGCAGGGGGCGCGCCTGTTGCGCATACTTTAGCAAAAGCAGGTAAATCCGTATTAATCCTAGAAAAAGGGCCATTGCTTTTGCCACAAAGTGAAGATGAGAGAGGGCTATCCGATTTTAAGCGCGATGAGTTGTTTGCCACAGGCACAGAAAAGCGCATCACCATTCCGAATGTTGCCAATCAAGGTGACTCTTATTATTCCAGCCATGTAGAGCCTGACCTAAATGACGAGCCACATGTTTATTTAGATGATAATGCGCAAGATAGAGCAACAATAGAAGGCTATACTGCGCAAGTGATTGGTGGAGGAACACAGCTCTATGGGGCTGTTTCATTACGCTTCACCAGTACTGACTTTGAATTGGGTAGTTTTAATCAAGACCGCACTGATATTGCTGAAGACCCTAATGATGATGTACGTAGAGAAGCTCAGGACTGGCCTATTTCTTATGCTGATTTAGAACCTTATTACTCTAAAGCAGAAATGCTGATTGGCATTAATGGCACACGCGCTAACCAAGCCAAAGATTTTTCAGTGGATAATTATCAACAACCTTACCCGCCTAACCCCATTAGTCAATATGTAGAGGTGGGCATGGATGCTTTATCGCTACCACGCTATCGCACTCCCTTAGCAGTGATTACCCAAGATCATGCACCCAGTGGTCGTCAGGTAGAAAATAGCCCAACAGATCCTGCCAAAACAGCCTATGTCAATCGCTATGGCGACCCAATGGTCTATAAATCAAATACTTGGGTATCTTTATTAAGCCCGATTAAAGACCTAGAAAATTTAGACATTCGCTGTAACTGCAATGTCATGTCAATTGAAAATCAGGGCAGTAAAATCAGCCGTGTTGTCTATCGTGACCCTAGTGGTAAGCCTATAACAGTGCAAGCAAAAGTACTGGTGGTGGCTTGTTCTGCTATTGAATCAGTACGTTTATTACAGTTATCCGCACAATTAAATGCTGATTTTTCCTCACGCATTAATAGTAATGATTTACTCGGTAAATATTTTTTAACGCATTGTTTTGGCGGAGCCGAAACGGTGATGCCTGACCGTTTTGATAAATCTATTGCTTTAGATAGTGATTGGGCTACCGATGCTTTTGCTAGTGACGATTTTATTAAGAGTAATGGTTTATGGGCAGGTGGAGCCGTTTACAACAATACCTCAGACCAAGCACTGCCGCTTTCTTTAGTGCGTACCCATGGCAGCCATGACTTAGATAGCATTTGGGACGGCTTTGTTGAACAGTCTAATTTAAGAGGGAACGAATTATTAAAACTGTTCGATAGAGATTTTGGTACACGCTTATCGGTGAGCTTTATGGCGAACCAATTACCACAAAAAAACAATCGCATTGAACTACACCCTACCGTGGTGGACAAATGGGGCCGCCCTTGTGCTTATATTATTAAAGAGTGGCATACGCATGATAAATACTTAATGGACACCTTAGCAAAAAAATGCCGCGATATTCTTGCATTTGGGGGTGATGGCGGGATAGGTAATTACCCTGTAGAGGGCTTTGGCAGTGTGGCTAATGATCGTTCACGTATTGCTAACCATATTTTAGGCGGGGCACGTTTTGGTGATAATCCTGCGAGCTCTGTTTTAGATGCAAACTGTCGTGTTTGGGGCTTTGATAACCTCTACTTAACAGATGGCTCTTTTATGCCCACATCAGGGAGTGCCAACCCAACCCTGACTATTCAAGCGAATGCTTTTCGTGTCGCTGATAAAATTCTTGAGGTACTTTAAATGGATTCTCGTTTTAATGAAATTTTTACCCAACCCGAAAATAGTATTTTTAAGGTCGTTTTCTTTCCTGACCGTATCTACCATGCGCAATATCTAAATGCCGCACGTAGTGAACGGTACCGCTACAATGTACAGGAAGTGCGTAGTAAAGTAGATATGACGATATTAAAAGGTGAAGTCTATATGGACGGCTTGTTCTATAGTCACTTTTTGCGTATAGAATACCGTGGCGGTCGTTTAGTTGAGTTAGCACGTGAAAAGCAGCGCTTTCTACAGTCTGAATTACTCGCTTTTGTCAGCCTCTTACCTGATGATAGTTCACTCAAATCAGAGAGTACGGTGAAACTACATTACTGCCCCTCTATAGGCGCGTATCAAGTTGAAATTTGGCAGACATTAGAAGCCCCTGACACGGGGCATCATGATTTTAAAGTCTTAAGCATGATGGGAAAAGATCAATCAATTACCCGTATTGCCTCCTTTAACCCCGCCTTAGACAATATAAAAGCATTACGCCGTATTGAACTTGCGTTTAGAGAAAATGATCGTGACTTACCTTTTGGTTATACGATTAATAACCCTGCTTGGGATAATAATTTCGAGCGTGGACATCAAGCACCAAATGATCCTACCCCTAGCAGTAATAACAATACGGTGAATGATAAAAACTACTTAATTGATTTTCAACGCGGCTGGTTTTTACAAGCAGAAGATGTGGAGCCAGTACGTTATACCAATGCTCTCATGGAAGCTGGTAACCCTGATCTGGCGGATAATAATACCATCGAAATGCGTTGGATTTTGCAGCGTGAATTAGGCGGAAATTTAGTCTTTTTTCATGAAGTCACTATCCCCGCAGGAAAAGTAGAAGGAACACATCGGCATATAGGCAGTGAAGAATTGTATTATATCGTTTCGGGCAATGGTGTTGCTTATATGGGTGAGAATGATGACCCTAGCTTAGCAGAGCTCCCTACGGTAGAAAGAGCAATTTATGGTTTAGACCCCAAGAATTGTAAAGAAATTCCTGTCAAACCAGGCAGTGTTATTTTTACCAAAAGTGGCGGTATACACGGCATACGTAACACAGGCACAAAGCCACTTAAATTTATCGCCTTTCTTTATCAAAGTAGCTAGATAAAATATCTTATATTTCCTACACAGAAATACTCAAGCTAACAAAAAAATAGGTTTTAATAATGCAAATTCTTCATACCGACAGTGTTTTTCAAGTTCCATCAGGCGAAAAACCTGATTACAATCATGGCAACTCATTGCTTAAACTCATGGGGTTAATGGAAAAAACTCAACTCGCTGCGGAAAGAGAGTTTTACCTCGGCGAACATTTACAATATATATTTCCCTATGATTTTCTGGAGTTATATTCTCCATCAGGTGCAGATAGTCATATTAGTAATCCTGAACTTCAAGATAATAAAAATGACTTTCAAAAACAAAATATTCGTGACTTTCGCAGTACAGACACCACGCTAGTCAGAGGTTGGGTTAGTGTGGGTGATGAGACTATTCCTTTTGTACGCATTAATTATCGTGGCGGGCCTGACTCGCAACTCTCACAAGCGAGTAATCATCAACTAGGTTCTAGTATCAAACTGTATTTACGTATAGGCAATGTACAAACGAGTGAATATCTTATTGTCCCTTACAACGAATTAAGTGACTGTTACAGTGTTGAGCTATGGGGTTATACAGGTAATAATTTACGCAATTTATTAGATG
>WTCN01000266.1 GCA_013138555.1 Methyloprofundus sp.
GATTGATATACCCAATATCATCCAGAAATTTAATGGTTTCATCTTTGTCAGTATAACCACGTTCAAAATGATAACCGACTAATAACTCAATATCAGGGCTTATAATCCACTCTAAATGAGAGCCAACTGTAAAAAGCTGTGTATCACGATAGCTAAAAGGTTGCTTGTATAGTCTGGCTCCATAGCGGACCAGGCCTCGTAAAATAAGCTGTTCAGTCAGTTCATGTTCTACTTGCAAGGTCAATAAGTGACTATCTAGTTGTTCATCTGCTTCGTGTTCATTATGTTCCTCTGGGACGCTATGTGTTACTTGAGGTAATGAATTTTTCCCAACAAATAGCTTTGGTATAAAGTCATAATATAATTTTAATTTTGTGCTTTCAGTGAATGACTGTTCCACTGCCAGTTGAAAGAAGGCATGCGTGTAATCTGAATGGCTATGAAAAATATACCCCCCTGCATCAACTGAAGCCTGAAATTCACCGAGTTTATTTTCAGTGTTCCAGTTAATGTAGGCATTGGGTTCGTATACAGCATCAGCCCCTTGGTTTGGTTCATCAACAACGGGTTGGGTAGGATCTTGATCCAGTGAGAGTCGGCGCGTGACAGAAAAAAGGCCGACATCATCGGTATAGTATGCGCTTAAACTACCGCCTGCAGACCATTTAGCTTGTACTGTATTGCTTATTAGCAGGCAGGTAGCCAGTAACGATATTCGACGAAAAAGGATAAAGTTGTAGGGCTGCATAGTATTATTTTTTATGATCGGTTAATTGTTAGCATAATCCTGGTGCTGCGTTACGCTATTTCTAGCGGGTGCTGCTAAAAAATTCGTAACCTTGCTTGCTCAAAGTATAATGTATTTTCAGAAATAACCGTTATTGTTTACGAGAATGAGTATTATACGTGCTGTGCATTAGAAAATAATTAAATTATAATGCGCAAATAATGACTAATATTACCGGCAGTTGTAAGGAAGGGAAAGATAAGTGATTTATCGCAATAACTAGTTTTATGGTTTGAACGGTAATCGTTATGACAAGCTAAAACTACTTGCAACCATTCAGGTTTGTGTGTAAAATGCCACCAATCGATTGTTTGACAGAGTTTAAAGATGACTGGTATGCGTTTGTAGGCTGATTATGCCCCGCTAGCAGATTTTTAAAGGCCCCTTTTTGGGGTTTTTCTGTTTCTAGGATCTAGAAAAACGGTCATGTGGTTGTTTATGGAAGGGGCTTTAGCCTCTTTTTTTATGTGTGTAAGAAAGTGAGGCGGAATGAAGCAGGCTCCTGAGCATTTGCTTGAATTAATAGAACCAGTTGTTGAAGGTCTGGGTTATGAGTGTGTGGGTATTGAATATAATTCACACCCTAAACATGGATTTTTGCGTATTTATATTGATACAGCCCAAGGTGTAGGCATGGAAGATTGCACTAAGGTAAGTCATCAGGTGAGTGGTGTATTAGATGTTGAGGATCCAATTTTAGGGGAGTATAACCTGGAAGTTTCATCACCCGGAATGGATAGGCCGCTGTTTAAATTAGAACAATTTGAGCAGTTTATTGGGCATACCGTTCAAGTTAATTTATTTAAACCTGTCGCAGGTAGGCGAAAAATTACAGGATTGATCGAAAAGGTTGAAGATAATAATGTTTACCTTCAGCAGGATGGTCAGGTTTATAAAGTCCCATTTCAGGCAATGTCAAAAGCAAGGCTTGAACCAGACTATTCAATTTAAGGAGGTCTAGATGGCCAATAAAGACATTTTATTAGTTGTTGATGTTTTTTCTAATGAAAAAGACATTGAGAAAGAGGTTATTTTTCAGGCAATAGAATCGGCATTGGAAAGTGCGACATTAGCACGCTATGAATTTCCGATAAAAGCACGTGTTGTTATTGATCGCATTACAGGCGGGTATATAACCTATAGACGCTGGCAGGTGGTTGAAGAGAGCGAAGAATTTTCAGGAGGAATTGAATTCCCGACTACGCAAATTTCATTGCAAGTCGCTCAGCTAGATGATCCCGATTGTGAGCTGGAGGATTTTGTTGAAGATGAAATAGACTCGGTCGAATTTGGCCGTATTTCGGCACAGGCAGCCAAGCAAGTGATTATCCATAAAGTGCGTGAAGCTGAACGTAAAAAAGTAGCTGATGCTTATATGGATAAAGTAGGTGAGTTAGTCACGGGTGTGATTAAGCGCATCGAAAAAGGCAGTGTTTATATAGATCTGGGCGGTAATGCCGATGCCCTTATACCGCGTGAACACATGATACCAAGAGAGACGGTCAGGGTTGGGGATCGTATTCGCGGCTATTTAAAAGAAGTACGTACTGAAGCACGTGGGCCTCAATTATTTGTCAGCCGTACTGCACCGGAATTATTATTGGCTTTATTTAGACTGGAAGTGCCTGAAGTGGGTGAAGGTATTATTAGTGTGCTGGGTGCAGCGCGTGACCCTGGTTCAAGAGCTAAAGTGGCGGTAAAGAGTAATGACCTACGTATAGATCCTGTCGGTGCTTGCGTGGGTATGAGGGGCTCAAGAGTGCAAACCATCTCGAATGAGCTTAATGGTGAGCGTATTGATGTTATTTTATGGAATGAAACCGAAGCGCAGTTTGTTATTAATGCGATGGCTCCAGCGGAAATCGAATCGATTGTTGTTGATGAAGATAAGCATACGATGGATGTCGCAGTTTCATCTGATAGCCTATCTCAGGCGATAGGGCGTGGTGGTCAGAATGTGCGCCTGGCGACTGAATTAACGGGCTGGGAACTGAACGTCCGGGATGCCGATGAGGTCAATAAGGATAATGAAGAAGAATTAGGTAAATTGGTACAGGTGTTTGTTGAACAGCTTAATGTCGATCAGGATATTGCAACCGTTTTGGTTGAAGTCGGCTTTAACTCGGTAGAAGAAATTGCCTATGTTCCAAGCAATGAGATGCTGGAGATTGAAGGCTTCGATGAGGAGCTGGTTGAAACATTACGCTCACGCGCAAAAGATATGTTATTGATCAGTGCGATTGCATCTGAAGAAGAAATAGAGACTGCAGAACCTGCTGAAGATCTATTAAGTATGGAAGGTATGAATAAGGAGCTAGCTCTTGAGCTAGCAAGTAAAGGCATTATAACGATGGATGATTTGGCTGAGCAAGCGGTTGATGACTTGCTTGAGTTTTCAGGTGTAAATGAAGAAATGGCAGCTAAATTGATTATGAAGGCACGCGAACCTTGGTTTGCAAATGATAACGGCGAGGGTGAAAAATGAGTGATAAAACAGTACAAGAATTAGCGGGTGTAGTGGGTATTCCTCTGGAGCGGTTATTGGAGCAAATGAAAGAGGCGGGTATTTCTGCGCACTCTGCTGCTGATGCAGTGAGTGAAGAAGAAAAAATGAAGTTGTTAGCGCATTTACGTAAACGCCATGGTAAGGAGGATGCTGGAGAGGTGGGCGTGACAAAAAAAGTAACTTTAAAGCGCCGTACAGTCACTTCGCTTAAACAAGGCACTACGCCAGGAAAGGATACTAAAACGATTAATATTCAGGTCAATAAGAAGAAAACTTATATTAAGCGTGAAGATGCGGTTTCGGATGAAGAACGGGAAGAGTTGGAACAAGTGAAAAAAGATCTTGAAGCGCGTGCTGAGAAGCAAGCGGCTGAGGAGCAGTTGCACAGAGATAAAGCGGCTAGAGAAAAGGCTGAATTAGACGCGCAGCAAGCAGCACAGAAACAGCAGGACGAAGAGGCGCGAGCAGTTGCTGAAAAGAAAGCAAAAGAAACAGAAGCAGAGCGCTTAATTGCTGAAAAAGCGAAAAGACTGGAAGCGTCTGTTGAGCGTAATGCTGAAAAAGTAAGAAAACAGGCGGCGGCAAAAAAAGCGGCGGCAGAAA
>WTCN01000301.1 GCA_013138555.1 Methyloprofundus sp.
CAATACGGGAAATCAATGCTTCGAATATCCCGTATTACGCAAGCTTCATACGGGCTACTTTAGGTTTCTGTATTAGATAGAAAATCAAAGTGTAAACTACTTTAATGCTTATATGAAGGATGCCGAATATACACAAAACAACTTGGAAGCGGGATCTTCAGCCCCGCATGGAAACGGCGGGGCTGAAAACCCCGCTTTCACTAACCATCTGCTAAATGCCTTGCTATATCTTCTTTGGAAAAGCCAATTTTTTTCGCAACCCGATGCGCATGACTGACTCTTGAAATTCCCGGGATTAATTTATGTGTCGGATCTTCCTCAACAAATTCAACCTGTAGTGCAATACCTATGCCTTGATCGACAAAGTGATCGACTAACTGGTGATTATGCGTAATCAATAGGGTATTATTGCCTTTTTGATAGAAGCCATCCAATACATTAGCCGAGGTTTCCATCTTCTCTTCAAATGTTGTTCCCTCTGATAACTCATCCAGTACCACAAGGCTTTTTGCTGTACTGCTCAGAAAAATATCTTTAGTACGTTTTAGTTCCGTGCCAAATCGCCCTTCACCATCTTCAAGCTGACTGATTTCAGGTGCCTGATAAAATATTTTATCGGCCACCGTCAATATTGCTGAAGCAGCAGGCACATAACTTCCTATCTGTGCCAGTAATTGAATTTGCGTGACGGTTTTACAAAAAGCGGTTTTCCCACCACTATTTGGCCCGGTAATAAGCACCAGCTTTTCCTGATCTATACTGAAATCATTGCCAACATAAGTAGCATCCGCTTTGCTCAATATCGGGTTTTTCGCATTCTGCAAACTTATTTTATGATGCTCTGCCGCTATCAACTCTGGCATGATCAAGGCTTCAGCACAACTATCTGCATATTTAACCAATGATAATAACTCATCCACACGGCCTAAAGCATCTAATGTTAGCCCTACATCTTCTGATGCTCTATACTCCTCTCGCAGTGGTTTAATACAACTATCCCGATCAAAGCCACCTATCACCGGAAAATAAATCAACATCATCGGAATCAGGAAAATAGCCGCCCCTGCAACACCTCCTCTGGAGATATTCACGACATCAGTGGGTAGAAAAAACTTGCCTGCCAGCAGCACAGCAAACAGCATAATAAATAAGAGTGGCTTAAAAAGTTGCGGTTTAAAAATAATTGCAGGGGATAATTTATTGCGATCAAGCTTACTCTGTATACCTTTTTCGGTGATATAGGCCGGCTCTGACATTAATGAATAGGCTCGCGTGTCACTAAAGTCTTTGACAGATTGTAAAACACCATTCAGATAACTGCTTTTTGGCGCATCAAGCCTGTGTACGCCATCAACAAAGTCCCGCATAAAGCGTGTACCACGCCGATATTGCACATATCCGTAGCCTTCAATTTCAGAATCGTCCCGTGCGGTTCCTGTTGAACCTAAAAATTTACCAAACAAGAGTTTATGAAAGTATATTTCATCCTGTTTAGCATTACTTACCAGCCGTTCTAAAGACGCTTTTAGTTCAACATTATTTCGTACTTCTTTAACGGCTTCCTGTTTATCGGCAATACTTTGTAAATCATCTAAAGGCTGTACTAAAGAGCGATATAGAACCGCCTGCCCAATCGTTGTTTGTGCATGATTGACGGTATCGAATAACTTATCAACTTCAATACTTCTAAATGCTCCCGAATCCAGCACACCTTTATCACCCGTATTGGCAGGCTTGCTCACTCGAATATCTGGCCATTTTTCTTTCCACGCATTAAGTAAAGTCATCGTTTTTTCTTCTTTTTAGTTATTAAAATAAACACAACATTAGTCTGTAATATTAACCCCATTGTCTTCAAACGTCATGACCGCGCGAAGTCGATCTTAATCTTTTTTTATGGATTTGAATTTACGTTCTACAGTAACAAAAGCAGGAATAGCAAAGACAGAACTTAGAAAAACCTAGAATGAGAGTGCCAGGCCATAACATTGGATTATTATCAGTCATTGCCAATGAAACACTAAAACTCAATATAAAATATCGGCTACCAATTTAACACGGGACAGGAGATATTTTACCGCGTAGCTTGGGCTAGCCTATCAAGCGTCAGCGCAACAAGCTAACCCAACATTTTCGGGTATATAGGTCGGTTAATGAATTGTTGGGTTGCCAAAAAGACGGCAGCCCAACCTACAATATTTGTCTCGTCTTAAGCGCATAGCCAAAATATCCACTCTACTCTAATGCGCCTTATTCTCAATTAAGTCCAGCATCAAATTAACACTCGCCTCAGAATCATTCAGTGCAGCAATATATTGGTACTGTTCACCACCTGCCTGTAAAAAGATTTCTTTATTGGTCATATTAATTTCTTCCAGAGTCTCTAGACAATCAATCGTAAACCCCGGACAAATAATATCAATTTTTTTATAACCTTCTTCAGGCAAAGCCATTAAGGTTTCTATGCAATATGGCTGCAACCACTTAGCTTTACCAAAACGCGATTGAAACACCACGCGCCATTGCTTCTCCTGCAACTTTAGCTTTGCCGCAATAAGCTCTGCCGTTTTAAGGCATTGATAATAGTAAGGGTCGCCTTTTTTGGTCAACACATCAGGCAAACCATGAAACGACAGTAATAAAATCTCACCCCGCCCTTGCTCAGCCCAGGCTTGTTCTATAGAGTTTGCAATGGCATCAATATACAAAGGGTGCTGATGATAATCACTGACAAAATGTAATTCAGGCACATAACGCCATTGCATTAATTCACTCGCGACTGCGTCAAACACACTGGCCGTCGTAGTAGATGAATACTGAGGGTACAAAGGCACAATAGTCAGCTGCTCATACTTTGCTTTGTGTAATTGTCGTAACTGTGCTGCCAATGATGGCTGACCATAACTCATTGCCATTTGCACCGTTACATTAGCATCCTGCTGATAATACGCAGCGACTTTATCAGTTAAATCCTGAGTTAAATATATCAGTGGGGAGCCTCGTTTAGTCCAGACTTCAGCATAAGCTTTCTTCGACTTTCGTGGGCGAAAAGGCAACACAAAAAAGTTTAAAATAACCCACCATAGCGAACGGGGTAAATTCACCACTCGCGGATCTTGCA
>WTCN01000053.1 GCA_013138555.1 Methyloprofundus sp.
TACATTTATTAGCGCGGGTCTGATGTCACTTGGCTTCATGGCTTTCTCTGGAATTCAACTTTAAGAAGGTATCGTAATGCTAGAGATTGCATTAGGAATTATTATTTTCACGGTGATCGTGATTGCATTGGTGTTTGTTATTATCGGTGCAAAGAGTCAATTAGTTGCCTCTGGAGATGTTGAAATTCTTATCAATGATGAGAAAAAGATTCATGTTCCAGTCGGTGGCAAATTATTAACTGCACTAGCCGATAATGGCTTATTTGTCCCATCTGCCTGTGGTGGCGGGGGTACATGTGCACAATGTAAAGTAAAAATCCATTCAGGCGGCGGCGAAATCCTACCCACTGAATTAGGGCATATTACGAAACGTGAAGCAGCAGAAGGCGAGCGTCTAGCTTGTCAGGTTGCGATTAAACATGACATGAAGCTAGAAGTCGAAGACAGTGTTTTCGGTGTTAAAAAGTGGGAATGTACGGTTAAATCCAACAACAACGTTGCAACATTTATTAAAGAGCTAGTACTGGAATTGCCTAACGGCGAGGAAATTAAGTACGAAGCAGGTGGTTATATTCAAATCGAATGTCCTCCTCATATTGCGAAATACTCTGATTTTGAGATTGAAGAAGAGTTCCGAGGTGATTGGGATAAATACGATTTATGGCGTTATGTGTCAGATGTAAAAGAAGAGGCACTGCGTGCTTATTCTATGGCTTCTTATCCTGAGGAAAAAGAAATCATGCTGAATGTACGTATTGCCACACCACCACCTGGTGCGCCTGATTCAGTACCGCCAGGTATTATGTCATCGTACATTTTTGATCTGAAACCAGGTGATAAATGTACCGTATCAGGCCCTTATGGTGAGTTCTACGCGAAGAAGACTAATGCAGAAATGGTCTTTATCGGTGGTGGAGCAGGTATGGCACCGATGCGTTCGCATTTATTTAATCAGTTACGTACTCTGAAAACTGATCGTAAGATCACTTTCTGGTATGGTGCACGTAGTAAGCGTGAAATGTTCTATGTAGAAGATTTCGATATGCTAGCACGTGAGAATGATAACTTTGAGTGGCATGTCGGTTTATCTGATCCACTACCAGAGGACAACTGGGAAGGTTACACAGGTTTTATTCATAACATTTTGTTGGAAGAGTTTATTAAAAACCATCCAGCACCAGAAGATTGTGAATTCTACATGTGTGGACCGCCTATGATGAACTCAGCGGTTATCAATATGCTGATTGAAAATGGTGTAGAGCCAGAAAATATCATGTTAGATGATTTTGGTGGCTAAACCTAAGTAGTGATTGTAGGGTGGGTGCAAGCTCGCCCTACAGTTTTACGTTAAATTGATCGTAAAAATAGACAATGAATATGCAAAATAAAACCTTTAAACGAGGATTAGGCTTGAGCTTAATTCTCGTTTTTTTGCTTTCAGGCTGTAGTAATAATGACAGTGCGAATGAAAGTGCAGCGAATGCCTACCCTTTTAGTTATTCTGATACCACGATGGGAACGAGTTTTTCTATCAAAGTCAGCCAGCTGCCCACTGGAGTAAGACCCAAAAAAGTTAAAATCGCAATCAGAGAAAAACTAGAACAAATTAATCAGCAGATGTCTACGTATATAACAGACTCTGAACTCTCAAGGATTAATTCTTCAACAGATATGACCTCACGTTTTATTTCTGAAGGCTTATATAAAGTCGTAGAGACAGCTCAAGAGATCAATCATCTATCTGAAGGTGCTTATGACATAACCGTAGGGTCTTTAGTTAATTTATGGGGCTTTGGTCCAAGTAAGGCTTTATCACACACACCTAAAGATGAAGATATTCAAAAACTACTCGCCGATGTAGGTTCTGATAAAATTGTGTTAACAGCGCGCTTACACACATTAAGTAAAACACGACCGAATCTCTATATGGATTTATCTTCGCTTGCCAAAGGCTATGCGGTTGATGAGATAGCAGCGATATTAGATGCATTAAAGATCACCCATTATATGGTCGAAATTGGTGGTGAGCTAAATATTAAAGGTAAAAATAAACAAGGAAAAAATTGGCGTATCGGCGTAGAAGCCCCTAATGCTAAAAAGCGTGAGTTATTACGTGTCTTGCCTATTTCAGATATAGCGATGGCAACGTCGGGTGATTACCGTAATTATTTTGAGCAGGATGGGCAGCGTTTTTCACACACTATAGACCCAAGAACAGGCTATCCTATTACACATAAACTGGTATCGGTGACAGTTTTGGGGGATACTACGATGAAAGCGGATGCTTGGGCAACAGCCTTAATGGTTTTAGGTCCTGAAAAAGGTTATCAAATCGCTGAGCAACAAAAATTAGCGGTATTATTTATTAGTAAAATGGGCGCGGGGTTTTTAGAGCAAGAAACGCCTTTATTTACTGAATATACGAAGAGAAAGGGGCAGTAATGATTTATTTTTTAGTAACATTTGCATTTATGATATTAGTGATCGTGGTCATGGCTGTCGGTGTGATCTTTGGTCGTAATGCCATTAAGGGTTCTTGCGGTGGTGCAGGCGCAGGTGATTGTGTTTGTATAGAAAAATGCGATAAAAGAAAAAAATTGGATGCTGAAATTGAGGCAGAAGTAGCCACTTAAACAGCCATTTATTGGATACCTTGTTACGCAAAAGGAATGAGTACGATTAAGTGCCCTTTCCTTAGTGTTAGTGATTGAATATTAAGGAGAAAACTATGTTAGCAAAAATTACAGTAGCAGATTTTATGACTAAACGCTTAGTTAAATTGACTCAAGAGATGACTGGCGTAGCGGCGATAAAAAAAATTCTGGATCATAAAATAACAGGCGCTCCCGTCTTTGATGAGCATGACAAAATCATCGGTATCTTTTCTGAAAAAGACGCGCTGAAAATGGTTTTAGAAGTGGCTTATAATCAAAGTAGCGCGGGAAATGTAACTGAATATATGACCTCAGAAGTCGTGCACGTAGAAGCTGAAATGAGTATTGTTGATTTAGCAGAAAAGTTTGAAGGCTCTTCAGTGAGAAGTTTTCCTGTGTATAAAGATCAAGAGCTAGTGGGTATCATTAGCCGTACTGATGTATTGCGTGCTTTAGTGAGTACGACATAGTATTTATTGAACACTTGGTCAGTCCTGTAGATAGGCTTAGCTTTTTCTTGTATAGCAATAAAAAGTTAAGCCGATATTTGATACTTTAAAGCTTGCAAGTATTCTTTTTATCCCTGAGTAGCCAAATATCCCCCACCCTTTCATCGGCTACAAATTTAAGACGGGACAATATGTAGGGTGCATTCCATGCACCTCTTGGAGCCGCCGAGATTTACGTGCTAGCAAGGGTGCATGGAATGGCACCCTACAAAATCAAGCGTTGTTTGAGGTAAAAGATGAGTCTCACCCGCCTGTTCCGTCTTAAGTTGGTAGCCCTTTCATCTTCTATTTTATTGTATTCAGTTCAATTGAAAATCATTCATAAAGTTAAAGTATTATGCAGATAAATAAGTTAGTGATAGAAAATTTTAAATTATTTT
This sequence comes from Methyloprofundus sp., assembly GCA_013138555.1. GTDB lineage: Bacteria > Pseudomonadota > Gammaproteobacteria > Methylococcales > Methylomonadaceae > Methyloprofundus. The sequence goes on from WTCN01000053.1 coordinate 3,544, forward strand.
CCAAGCAAGAATTTATTTTTAATACTCAGTTTAATTTAATTATTGGGGTTAATGGCAGTGGTAAAACTTCTTTATTAAATGCCTTAGCTGTTGCTTTGGGGGGCTGGGCGCATGTTTATAGCAAGAATGAAAAAAACCTTAGACCTATTTTAGAGAGTGAAATCAGAGAAATTCAAATTGATAATCGCTTTGATAAAAGTAAAAGAGTGGTTATCCGTGCGGTAGGGAGAGTATTAGCTGTTAATCGGTTGAAGGTTAGAGGTACTGAAGGAATAGAGTGGGCTAGATCGCGTATTGAAGGGCAGGAAGGTACAGATACTTGGTATCCCAGCCAAATACAGAATGATCCCTACACAATTAAGTTTAATGACTTGCCTCAAGAGATATTGAATTATATTGAGTCAGGGGGGGCTTTTGATTTACCTCTCATTGCATTTTATGAGTGTAACCGTCTTTGGCTAGCAAAAAATAAACTTAATATTGAAGACTCTGCTAAAGTCCAATATTCTCGATTTGATCCCTATATAGATTGCTTTCATACAGGGGCAGATCATCATGCGATAGGTGAGTGGTTATTAAAGCATGAGCTAGCTTCACTTCAACAAAAAAAAGAAACCCCCGTTTTACAGTCCATTAAAAATGCAGCGATTGCTGCGTTAGAAAACTGTACTGGCTTTAGGTTTGATTTTGAACAAAGTCGGGTGATGGTTGAGTTTGAAAATGATATTCATATTCCTTTTGAGCATTTAAGTGATGGTCAGCGAACAATTTTGGGCTTGTTTTGTGATATTGCGCGACGTGCCGCTATTTTAAATCCACATTTTGCAGGTAAGGCAAGTGCTGAAACTAAAGGTATTGTCTTAATTGATGAGCTTGACCTGCATTTACACCTGAAGTGGCAAAGACGGATTATTGAAGATTTACGCCGTGTATTTCCTAATATACAATTTATATGCACGACACATTCACCGTTTTTAATTCAGTCACTACGCTCTAGTGAAGAGTTAATTATGCTAGAGGGTGAGCCTTTATCGGACTATGAAAGCAAAAGTATTGCAGAAATTGCAAAAAATATGGGAGTTAACCACCCTGATGTGAGTGTGCGCTATGAGGAAATGAAACAGGCGGCAAAAAGCTATTTACAATTACTCGATGAAACAGATTTAAGCCCAGAAGCCAAACAGCAGGAATATAAAAAACAATTAGCAAACCTAGTCTCTCCTTATGCAGATAACCCAGCTTATCAAGCATTTTTGGAATTAAAATATGCGGTAAAAATGGGCGAATAAATATGCGACCTGTCAGACGAGGTGCTTCTCCTAAAGCGGAAGATTATGAGGATTATAGTGATGCAAAAACGGATCTTATTAGTCGTATTTCTTCGGGGCAGTTTAAGGAAAGGCATATTGCTGCCTATTGTAGTTATTGTGAACGGAAGATTGATACTAATTTAGCGGTAGAGCACATTGAGCCTAAAAAA
>WTCN01000278.1 GCA_013138555.1 Methyloprofundus sp.
GTCTAAGGTAAGGTTGTAATTAGATTTTAAGGGAAATTAAAGCTCAACTGGAAGAGCTGTTTTCTGAAGCCAGCTGTTGCTTTAGCCTCATTTTGTCCGTCATTTCCTAATATACAGGAAACAAGAAATCAGCAACCCCGTGTGATTAGCTTATTAGTTGATTGTTTAACGTTATTCCTGCGAGAAGCATGCAGGAATAACGTTAGTTTATACCAAAAAAGGGCTACGAACTTAAGGCGGGACAGATTCTCTTGCAAAAAAAGTAGGGTGGGCAGGTTTTTTTGCCCACCATCAGGGGCGCACATTACGGTGGGCAGAAAAGCGTTGCCCACCCTACAGGTGATAAAGCTGTCCCGTATAAAATGTGTAGCCCAAAAAAGTGCTTGCTAACTGTTATTAAGTAATCACCGTTGGCTCTACACGCCCTGTGAGTTTTTTGACCTGACAAAACTGTTCGGCAAGCTTTATAAGCTCGGCCAGTGCATCTTGTGGGTCTTGCTTGTGTTGAGTGGCATCGGCTTCATATTTTTCCAAATAAATACGTAGCGTAGCGCCCACTGTTCCAGTGCCGGAAAGGCGGAAAATAATGCGTGAACCATCCGCAAAGCCTATGCGTATTCCTTGCTGTTTGCTAATGCTATTATCAATAGGGTCGGTGTAGCTGAATTCATCGGCGTATTGAATTGTATATTGACCAAACTCCTGTCCAGCCAGGGTTTTTATTTGTTCGCGTAAATGATCCATAATGCCGTTAGCAATATCACTGTCCACTGCTTCATAATCATGACGACAATAGATGTCACGGCCATATTGCTGCCAGTGTTCGGTGACTATCTGGCTGACTGGCTGTGCTTTTTTGGCAAGAATATTCAGCCAGAATAAAACAGCCCATAAGCCATCTTTTTCACGCACATGATTGGAACCAGTGCCAAAGCTTTCTTCACCGCAGAGGGTGATTTTATCGGCATCTAATAAATTACCGAAAAACTTCCAGCCTGTGGGGGTTTCAAAGCAAGGCAGGTTCATGGCTTTGGCTACGCGGTCAACAGCCTGGCTAGTGGGCATGGAGCGGGCAACGCCGCTGATTCCAGAAGCGTAACCAGGAGCAAGCTGTGCATTAGCGGCGATAATGGCCAGGCTATCACTGGGGGTAACGAAGATATTATTACCCAGAATCATGTTTCTATCACCATCACCATCAGAGGCGGCTGCAAAGTCAGGTGCATCAGAGCTAAACATTAATTCAGCCAGTTCTTTGGCATGTGCTAGATTGGGGTCGGGGTGATGGCCGCCAAAATCTTCCAGAGGTGTGGCGTTGATGACCGAGCCCTCGGGCGCGCCTAGAATATCTTCTAATATGCGTGAGGCATAAGGGCCGGTAATAGCATGCATGGCATCGAAACGCAGGCTTAATTTACCTGAACTAATGACTCGCTTGAGTAAGTCAAAATCAAATAGGGAGGCCATCAGGTCAGCATAGTCGTCGACTGGATCAATAATGCGGATATTAATGTTCTCTATTTGTTGTTCGCCGAGGGTATTTAGGTCTATGTCTGCTACATCAGCAATTTGATATTCTGTGATGCTTTTACTATAGTCATAAAATGCATTAGTATATTGCTCGGGGGCTGGGCCACCATTACTGATATTGTATTTGATACCAAAATCTTCATCTGGCCCGCCGGGATTGTGGCTGGCTGAAAGAATAAGCCCGCCGAGTGCATTATATTTTCTGATCAGATGTGATGCGGCGGGTGTTGATAGTAGGCCACCCTGGCCGATGATAAAGTCAGTAAAGCCATTGGCAATAGCAATTTTAACGATAATTTGTGTGGCGGTGCGGTTAAAATAACGTCCATCCCCCCCGATAACCAAGGTTTTATTATCACTTTCTTCTAACGAAGAAAAAATGGCTTGTACAAAATTTGCCAGATAATGCGCTTGCTGAAAAACTTTTACTTTTTTTCTTAAACCGGAAGTGCCGGGTTTTTGGTCAGAATAAGCTTGAGTTTGAATCGTGTTTATTTGCATAATAAAGCCCTTGATAGTGGTTAGCCTTAGGAATTTTTTTAACATTATAGTCATTTATGCGGTATTTCATATTTTTATTCATGTTTTTCTTTAATTCATTGAGCTATGCTCAGGATGCGGTTTGGTTACTGGTTGATACGCAAAAAAAAATAATTCAGGTCAAACAGGATGAGAAAACCTTAGAAACATTTGCGCAAGTCTCCATAGGGCGTAAGGGGGCTGGTTATAAGCAACAAGTGGGGGATGGTATTACGCCTATTGGAACGTATAAAATAAGCCATACAAATAATAATAGCCATTTTAGAAAATTTTTTGGACTTAACTACCCGTCAGTCAATGATGCGGGGCTGGCGTTGTTTGCTGCACGAATTTCTTATGCTGATTATCTGCTTATTATGCAGGCACACCGAAATGATCAGCTACCACCGCAAAATACCGCATTAGGGGGATTGATTGGTATTCATGGCTTAGGTAAAGGTAATAAAAAAGTGCATGGTATATTTGATTGGACTCGTGGCTGTGTCGCGGTATCTAATCAGCAAATAGATAAACTGGCAAAGTGGGTTTATAAAGGGATGCGGGTGCAAATAAAATAAAATTGGCAATGTTATTAAAACACGCTAGAATCATACCCATACATATTTAATTTTATTATCTATTTTGTATGTTACGCCTAGAGTTTATACAAGATAATTAGGTTTGAATTTTATTTTTTAAGGATATTTAAATGATTAAATTATTAAAGGTTTCTACTGTCATCTTAGGTGTAAGTATGATGGCTGGTTGTGCGACTGATGCTTTGCAAAAAGATGTAGATCAGTTAAGTGCAGATGTGAATAATCTTAAAGCGCAAGTTTCTGCCATTTCTGATAAGGCGGATCAGGCAGCGCGTGATGCAAACGCTGCTTCGGCAAATGCCGCAGCTGCAACAGCAGCTGCAAACCGTGCAGCAGATAGTGCGGCTGAAACAAATCAAAAATTAGATCGTATGCTTAATAAGGCAATGATGAAATAATTGCAGATTTTTATCATGTTGTTTGCGTTATAAGCAATAAAGCATTACATCTGATTATTGGATGTGAAAGCTGCTAAAAAGCCAGGTAATTATTCCAGATTATCTGGCTTTTTTATGCGCTTATTCTAGAATTCTAATTTCTCAAATATTTTTATCGGTAAGCCCTGTTTTTTAGTTAAGGCATTTCTTAAAGCCGCTCCACTGATAACAGGTAAGACCCCATTATTAGCCTGTTCAATTAAATCCAGCGCTTGATCCAGTAAATTATCAGGTTCATGGCCCTCTAAAGCTGGGTGTACTTCTATATAGAGATTATTTCTAAACCAGCCTACTTTAATCGCCTGATTAACAATGGTAACGGTTGTGTTGACTTTTATAAGCGGAAAAAGTCTGGCTATATCTTCCGGGTACATACGGATGCAGCCATGACTGACACGCATACCAACACCAAAGGGCTTGTTGGTACTATGAATAAGATAGCCTGGAACTTCTAAACGTATTGCATATAAACCTAATGGGTTATCAGGGCCTGCGGGGACAACATCGGGTAAAGGATCACCTTTTGCAGCATGTTCTTTTTTTATGGATTCAGGAGGCGTCCAGGTAGGGTTTTCTTTTTTTGCTATAATTTTTGTCTGGCCTAATGGCGTATCCCAATCCTGGCGACCGATACTGATTGGGTGAGTAATAACGGAAGCAGGCTTATTAGCCTGAGTTTTAGGGAAATAATATAGCCTAAATTCAGGCAAATTAAGCACGAGACCTGTGCGCGGTGCATCAGGTAGTAGACGTTCGCTTTGTAACTGAATTTGCTCGCCATCTGTCGGTAGCCAACGATCCACTTTTGGGTTTAAGCGGATAATTTCATTTTGACCTAAATCAAAACGGCGAGCAATATCTAATAAATCTTCATCTTTAGCTGCAATTGTCTGCTTGTTAATGCTTTCTTCAAATTCCCTGATCAGACTATCTTGCGGATTGTTGGGCAATAAAAAGGAAATCGCTGAGGCAATAGGGCTTGCCGAGCTTAAGGTGCAGGCGAGTAGTACTTTTAAAGAGAGATTTAAAGCGTTCATTAGCTAATGTTTTCACCGCCAAATAACTCTAAAAGGCGCGGCAGAAACGCGCTTAATTCTTGTGACATAATTGTAAAATCAACATCAAACTGTTCTTCGGCTGTCGCTGATTCAATATCTGCTACCTGGTCTTGAATCAGGTCTAAAAATTTCAGGCGCTTGATGGACAGGTTTTCATCGACGATAAATGATAGGCGGTCAGACCAGCTAATCGCAAGTTTAATCACCTGCTTACCTGTGTCTAGGTGATTTTTGATTTCTGGTGCAGCAAGATCATGGTTTTTACAACGTATAATACCCCCTGATTCCTCAGGTGCGCGTAGCTCACATTCATCTTCAATAAGCACATCAGCAGGGGCTTCATTTTTTAATAACCACTGAGTCATGGTACTGACGGGCTTTTCTTTAGTGCTGACAGGAACCAAAGGCAGAGAGCCCAGGTTTTTACGTAAAAAACTAATTAGTTCCTCGGCCTTTTTTGCAGATGCGGCATCGACAATCAGCCAGCCGCCTTTAGGATCGATATAGGCAAAGGTTCTTTTGGAAAAAGAAAAGGCGCGAGGTAATAGTTCAAAGATAATCTGTTCTTTAAGTTCGGTACGTTCTTTCTTAGATAATTTACGTGCTTCCTGCTCTTCTTTTTCGGCAATTTTATCTGCCGTCATCTCATTAATAACGCTAGAGGGTAGTACTTTTTCTTCTTTTGTGGCGCATAGCATCATAAAACCATTTGCCTGATGGATAAGCTGGTCCGAGCCGCGGCCTAAAGGGGAAGACCAGCCATAGCTGAATTCTTCAGTGGAAGAGCAGGGCTTAAAGCGTAGGCTTTCCAGCTTTTCTTCTAGTTCTACAGGCGTTAAAGTAAAGGCTTCGGTTAAGCGATAAATAGCAAGATTTTTAAACCACATAGTTTAGATTATTTAAGATAAATAGTGAGATTGTAGGGAGTGCATCCACAAAGTAGCTGTTAGGTTTGTGATGGAGTTGAAACAGTCTTATAGACTCTACTTTATTGATGGTCGAGCATTATCGCAAAAAATGACATTTAAATCAGTAAAAATGTGAGTTATTATTGTATATGAAATATAGTGAGGATTTTGACGCAATGACGCAAATAAGCGGCTTTAATATATTAGGCAATCAGAAGGCACAGCTATTAATTCTGGGCAGTATGCCCAGCGTGACATCGTTAGAAAAACAGCAATATTATGCGCACCCCAGAAATGCGTTCTGGCCTATTATGGCTGCGTTGTTTAATGAGGATAAATTACTAGACTATCAACAAGGACAGTTGCTATTACAGGCGCAAGGTATTGCTGTCTGGGATGTGCTAAAATCCTGTGTAAGGCAAGGTAGTCTGGATTCTGCGATAGATAAAAATTCAATGGAAATAAATGATTTTATCTCGCTATTTAAAACATTTAGACAGATTAGATGTGTTTTTTTTAATGGGGGTACAGCTGAGTCATTGTATAAAAAAAATGTGTATCAGCGATTGCCGGTAGAATATAGAACGTTAAATTATGCAAAACTGCCATCGACTAGCCCCGCTTACGCGGCAATGTGCTATAAGGACAAGCTAGCTGCATGGACTGCTTTAAAAAACTGTAGGGTGGGCAGTGCTTTTTTGCCCACCAGATTATAGGATAATAAACGGTGGGCAAAAAAACGTTGCCCACCCTACCTAATTAAAGCCTGCTTCTTAGGCAGTGCACTATAAATGATTAACCAATTGAGTATCTGATGAAAATAAGCTTTTTAGCCTCGCATGGAGGCAGCTCTGCAAAGCACATTATTTGCGCAATTAAAGCGCAAACTTTAACGGGTTTTGAAATAGGTATTGTCATTAGCAATAACAAGAGTACCGCTATCTATCCATGGTGTCTTGAAAATGGCATCGATGTTTTACATATTAGTGGAAAAACTCATCCGGAAAATGAGGATCAGGCAATAAAAAATGCTTTATGCAGTGCCGGTACGGATATTGTTGTGCTATCAGGGTATATGAAAAAAATCGGCACTCAGACCTTGACGGAATTTAGCGATAAAATCCTGAATATTCATCCATCGCTGTTACCTAAGCATGGGGGGCATAAAATGTATGGAGATTTTGTTCATGCAGCGGTATTGGCGCAAGGAGATAGTGAGAGTGGCGCGTCTGTGCAGGTGATTAACGAAGTATACGATGCAGGGCCGGTTTTGTTACAAAAAACGGTGCCTGTTTTAGCGGATGACACGGTTGCTAGTTTAGGCGCAAGAGTGCGCTCTGTGGAAGGTGAGTTATATATTAATGCCCTGAAAAAGTGGCAGGCAAATGATTTTTTAATCTAAATATTATGCAAGAAAAACAAAGATCCCGTGTACAAGGTTCAGCATCAGTCATTGGCCTGGGGAAAAGTAAACGTTTGATGGCTATGCGCCAATCGGTAGAGTCGGGCATTAGTCGGGAAGTGTCGCAGTCCCCGCCTATAAGCAATAAAAAAGAGCGTGAGATACAGCAGGCTAGGGCAGCTATCGGACAAAGCATAGCGACAATGAAAGCGAGCTATCCGCAAGCTATGAAAAACAAGCTGTTTGCTTTACGCTATGGTTCTGATGAAGAAATTAAGCAGATGACTTTGCAAAAATTATTTACTTTACTGAATATTAAGCAGGTATTAGCTAAAGAGTTTGCTGATCTTAAATTTGAGGATAAGCAAGACTAAATTTTTATCTTGTAGTAGGCTAACTACCTTAACATTCGGGTTAAGGTAGTTATTGCACAATATCAGGGAGATAAGAAAATCTCCTTTTTTACCAGAACTTTAAACAATATTGATTTGAAGGGTTTATTCAGTAAAATTGTTTGAAGTAGCTCTTCTTTTTTCATTCGCAACATCAAAAGCTGCCTGAGTAGATTCGGTTGAAGCCCCTGCTTCTAAATGCTCAGTTTCTCTACCTTTTAGAATAAAAACACCGACAATAGCAATTAAAATGATACCGCCAATATAAAGGTTAGAATTATCTTTTTCTTCAGCCATTTTATTTTCCTCGTTATTATTTTTATAAATGAGGCATATTTATTATTGTTATTTGCCTCATGGTTGTCAGTGAGTAAGGTACTCATAAACGACGGGTTAATTTAATCATGATTGATTGTATCGTGTCAAAACAATTATTTTTATAAGGGTTATATTTAATGCTGTAAAAATATAGGCTATTGATTATTAATTGATTTATTTGTTTTTTTCCTTTAGTCATCAGTAGATTTTTCAGTGCTTAGGGGCGAATATTACTATCGACTCAAAACAAAAAATGGAATTAAAAATATTGTCAATTTCTATGGAAGGTTTGTTTTTTGAGCAGGAATACTATTTAATTTTTGAGAATTAGCTGCTAGAGTAGGTGAGTGGTATGTTTAGTTATTTATATCTAGGAGAGAGTAAATTAATGCGTAAAACAGGTCGTTTGCGAAATAAGTATAAACAGCACTCATTTAATAGTCATGTCGCTGATTTAGATGCGGTGATTGAATATGAACAGCAAATACGTCAGTCGGGTTTTAAACAAAATCCAATTATTGTTATTCCTGGAATCCTGGGTTCTAATATTGCTAATCTGGAGAATGAGAATACCTTATGGGGAGATTTTGGTGAATCCTTTGCCGACCCAAAAGCAGATGCAAACCTGCGTATGATTGCCTTACCCATGCAAATGGGTAAGACGCTGGATCAATTGCATGGTAAATCAACAGCCGATGGTAGCCTTAGATATATTAAAGGCAGTGTTGCAGGGATACCTATTAGCATAAATACCTA
>WTCN01000228.1 GCA_013138555.1 Methyloprofundus sp.
CGACGTAGCGATTGTGGTTGACCCTGACGATTATGCAGCGGTGTTAAATGAATTGGTTAACAATGAAAACCAGCTTGCACATCAAACACGCTTTAACCTGGCTCTAAAAAGTTTTGAGCATACCGCAAATTACGATACGGCTATTTCACAATATTTAGGCAAAGTGAATCAACAAGAATTTCCGGATACACTTAACCTACAATTCGGTAAAATTCAGAGTATGCGTTACGGTGAAAACCCACACCAGAATGCAGCGTTCTACCAGGAAAAGTCACCCGCTTCAGGCACCATTTCTGCCGCGCAACAACTACAAGGAAAAGAGCTTTCCTATAATAATATCGCTGATACTGATGCCGCTTTAGAATGCGTTAAATCCTTTGAGGACAAACCCACCTGCGTTATCGTTAAACATGCAAATCCTTGTGGTGTGGCACAGGCAGGTACCATTTTAGAAGCCTACGATTTAGCTTATGCAACTGACCCGACTTCATCTTTTGGTGGTATTATCGCGTTTAACCGTGAATTAGATAAACAAACGGCAAGCGAAATTATTAGCCGCCAGTTTGTCGAGGTCATTATCGCGCCAACGATCAGTGCAGAAGCGCAGAGCGTACTCGCAGAAAAGAAAAATGTGCGTGTGCTTGAGTGTGGCCTGTGGAATAGTGGTCATAAACCCAGCCTGGATTACAAGCGTGTTTCTGGCGGCCTCTTAGTACAGGATAAAGATTTTGGCATGATTAGCCCTGCTGAAGTCAAAGTCGTCACTAAACGCACACCAAGCGAAGAAGAGTTAGCTGATTTATTATTTGCCTGGAAAGTTGCTAAATTCGTCAAATCCAATGCGATTGTCTATTGTAAAGAGGGGCGCACTATCGGTGTAGGTGCCGGACAAATGAGTCGTGTGTATTCTGCCAGAATTGCGGGTATCAAAGCAGCCGATGAAGGCTTGACTGTTCCTGGCTCGGTCATGGCATCAGACGCTTTTTTCCCCTTTAGAGACGGCTTAGATGCTGCAGCTGAAGCCGGTATTACGGCAGTTATTCAACCCGGTGGTTCTATGCGTGATGAAGAAGTGATTGCCGCTGCGGATGAGCATAATATCGCTATGGTATTTACTGGCATGCGTCATTTTAGACATTAATGAGTACCGTAGGGTGGGCAACGCTTTTCTGCCCACCTTGTTGTTGCAATAAATTAGGTGGGCAAAAAAGCGTTGCCCACCCTACATAATTTGAAATTTATTTATGAAAATTCTTATCGTCGGTAGCGGTGGCCGTGAGCATGCCCTTGCCTGGAAAGCGAGTCAATCGCCTAAAGTACAAAATGTTTTTGTTGCCCCTGGCAACGCAGGCACCGCTTTAGAAAATAAGCTAAGCAATGTCGCACTCTCGGTAGAAGATATTGATGGCCTGCTTCGCTTTGCCCAGCAAGAAAGCATAGCACTCACAATTATTGGCCCTGAAGTTCCTCTGGTTGCCGGTATCGTTGATGCCTTTCAAGCCGCTGGCTTAAAATGTTTTGGCCCCAGTGCAAAAGCAGCCCAACTGGAAGGCTCGAAAAAATTCTGCAAAGACTTTATGGCACGCCATAATATCCCGACGGCTGAGTATCAAACCTTTACCGAGCCAAAAGCGGCTATAGATTATATTCAACAAAAAGGTGCGCCTATCGTTGTTAAAGCCGATGGCTTAGCGGCAGGCAAAGGTGTGATCGTTGCCCAGACAGAAAGCGAAGCCATCGCCGCCGTTGAAGATATGCTTTCCGGCAATAGCTTTGGTGAAGCAGGTAGCCGTGTTGTTATTGAAGAATTCCTAACGGGTGAAGAAGCCAGCTTTATTGTGATTGCCGATGGCAAACAGGCTTTACCGATGGCCAGTTCACAAGACCATAAAGCACGCGACAATGGTGATAAAGGCCCTAATACTGGCGGTATGGGGGCTTACTCACCTGCCCCCATCGTCACTGATGAAATTCATCAGCGGGTCATGGATGAAGTGATTAATCCAACCTTAAAAGGTATGGCTGATGATGGCATGCCTTATACAGGCTTTTTATACGCGGGCTTAATGATTTCACCGACAGGTGAACTTAAAGTTTTAGAATATAACTGCCGTTTTGGTGACCCGGAAACACAGCCTATCATGATGCGCTTAAAAAGTGACCTGGTAGAGTTATGCACAGCGGCACTCACTCAGGATCTGGCAAATATAAGCACAGAATGGGATGAGCGCAGTGCCCTGGGTGTTGTCCTCGCGGCTGGCGGATACCCTGATAGCTATGCTAAAGGGGATATTATTTCAGGTTTACCGACTAGCGACAGCCAGGATAGTAAAGTATTTCATGCGGGGACACAACAAAAAGACGGCAATACCGTCACTGCAGGCGGGCGTGTTTTATGTGCTTGCGCCTTAGGTGATGATATTAAACAAGCGCAGGAAAAAGCCTATCAGCTGACTGAAAAAATTTCCTGGGATAAAGTCTATTACCGCACCGATATTGGCTTTAAAGCCCTTAAGTAACACTAGAATGATAAAAACGTAGGGTGGGCAACGCTTTTCTGCCCACCTTGTTGCAATAATAGGTGGGCAGAAAAGCGTTGCCCACCCTACATGACGACCAGAACCGTGCCTAAGCTATTTCATATCCCCGAGAACCACACTCAGCGATTTTCCTTGCATAATGAGATACATGCTCGTCCACCCGTACCTCTAAAACTACCGGTGAGTGCTAGCCTGCTGGGATTAACGCTTAACCAACAGGAAAAAGCTCAGGAGCGCTTGCATTTAACAAGCTTATGCCAACGCTTTGGCATTAACCCCCCGCCCCCTGAAGCTAACCACTTTATTACCAGCTTTGATAATTTTCTTTTTCACTGGGAACAGCACGGTGAATTCAGTACCTACTGTTTTTATGTGAATGCGGTTGATATAGACCAGGCTTTTGCAGAACCCGCTCTCGCTTTTGTTCCTATAGACTGGCTAGATAAACTGGCCGGCCAGACCATTGTTGCAGCGCATGCCGTTATTATGCCTGCCAGCGAACAGCCACCCAATGCTGATAAAATCACTGATTATTTTGAGGGTAATACCGTCGTAGGTGCAAAAATGACCGGGGGTGATGCGTTCGCCTTTACTGATTTTCGTATTCACAATGATGGTTTCAGCCGGTTTATTGTGTTCGATAAAAAACTGCAATCACAGCAGGCAGGTCGTTTATTACAACGATTATTTGAAATTGAGATCTATCGGGTGATGGCTTTATTAGCCTTTCCCATATCTCAGGAACTTGCGCCTAAAGTCAGTGAATATGAACAACGATTATCCGCCATCACCACCACAATGGCACAGCCGGACTGTGATGATGCGCGACTATTAGACCAGATGACGCGCCTTGCAGCTGAAGTCGAAAGCCATATTTCTCACAGCCAGTTTCGTTTTGGTGCGGCAGAAGCGTATTACAAAATTGTAGAGCAGCGAATTATTGATATCCGCGAAGAAAAAATACAAGGTATACAAACCATCGGTGAATTTCTTACCAAACGCATGCAGCCCGCGATTAGCTCGTGTAAATCGACTTCCAAACGCTTTCGCTTGCTCTCCGAACGCATCAGCAATGCCAGCCAACTGTTACGCACACGCGTGGATATTTCCATAGAACGGCAAAATCAGGCACTCCTTACCTCAATGGATTTACGTGCAAAAATTCAGTTACGCTTTCAAGAGACCGTTGAAGGTTTGTCTATCGTTGCCATTACCACCTATATTATCAGCCTGATTCATTCAGGAGCAAAAGCAATTCAAAGTACAGGCATGATAGCACTTAAACCAGACCTGGTTGCAGGCTTAGCCATTCCATTTGTGCTGTTTTTTGTCGCA
>WTCN01000070.1 GCA_013138555.1 Methyloprofundus sp.
ACCATTTTGACCAATTCAGTTTTAATGCCTGGATGAGCTTGCTGTAATCGCTCCGCTACATATTCAGCCTGCCATAATGCCAAGGGGCTTTGCCGTGTTGCAATTTTAATAATTCGCTGTGTCACTAACTTTACCTAATTTCCATTTGCTTTATTGCAGGTATTGTACCTTTTTTATGAGCACATTTAGCAACGTTTTTATCAGTCAGCGAGGCAATACGAAAAAAACTAGACTAACATCGTTCTTTTATTCTATATTTATACAAAGAGAGAATTATTATTTTCACCAGCCAGGCTATTGCAATGAGTGATACCAGACAGACTGCACTATTAACACTGCATAATGAATTACAGGCAAAAATGATCTCCTTTGCGGGATATCTCATGCCATTACATTATCCTGCGGGTATTATTAAAGAACATCAACACACCCGTACAAAGGCTGGCCTGTTTGATATTTCACATATGGGTCAAATCCACTTGATGGGCGATCACTGTGCAGCAGCATTAGAAAAACTAGTCCCTTCTGATATTCAAGCCCTAAAGCCGGGCGCGCAACGCTATACCGTGCTGAGCAATGAATCAGGCGGAATTATCGATGACTTAATCATTGCTAATCTTGGCACTCACTACTGTTTAATTGTAAATGCCGCCCGTAAACACGCCGACCTTCAGCACCTACAGCAACATTTATCGAGTCAATGCCAGATAAGCTTACAAACAGAACAGGCATTACTGGCACTACAAGGACCTTTAGCAGTCGATATTGTTAAATATTATGCGCCAGAACTGGAGAGCATGCCTTATATGAGTATCCGGCAGACACAGATTAATCATATCAGCTGCACTGTGAGTCGTAGTGGCTATACAGGCGAAGATGGTTTTGAGATTTCCGTTGCCAATGCTGACGCTATTAAGCTGGCACAAACCTTTTTATCGCACCCCGAAGTACTGCCGGTCGGCCTGGGTGCACGAGATAGCTTACGCCTGGAAGCAGGGCTTTGTTTATATGGGCACGAATTAACAGCAACAATTACAGCGGTAGAAGCCAATTTATCATGGCTAATTGCAAAAGATAGAAGTAATTATCTAGGTGCTGCAAGCATTCAAGAGCAAATACAGCAAGGGGCTGAAAAATACCGTGTTGGCATCCTGGCTGATCATAAGGGCATACTGAGGCAAGGTACTGAGCTGTACGATAAAAATGGCAATAAAGTCGGTACTATCAGCAGTGGCAGTTTTGGGGCAAGCCTACTAAAGCCTGTAGCAATGGCCTATGTAAAAGCACAACATACTGCGACTGGCACACAGCTTTTTGCCAGACAAAGAAACAAGGAAATTGCTGTCAGCATTTGTCCTTTGCCGTTCGTAAAACACCGGTATTTTCGTTGAATCAGCACACATAGGCAAACCTCTATGACAATACAAAAAACACCCTTATCTGAGCTAGAAATGCGCGGTAATTTTGTACAGCGCCATATAGGCTCCAATACTTCGCAAACTCAGGAAATGCTCACTGAACTCGGCCTTGAGTCTCTTGAAGAAATCATCCCAATCGCTTTTCCTGACAATATTGTCGATAAAGATCCGTTGCAGCTGGCTGATGCCATCAGCGAACGTGCAGCACACATTTATTTACGTAAATTACGTGCACGCAACAAAATATTTACCTCTCTGATCGGCATGGGCTATTACGATACTGTCATGCCTGCCGTGATTAAACGCAACGTTCTGGAAAACCCCGCCTGGTATACCGCCTATACACCTTATCAGGCGGAAGTAAGTCAGGGCCGCCTGGAAGCATTAATTAATTTCCAGCAGGTTATTATGGACTTAACCGGAATGGACATAGCCAATGCGTCATTATTAGATGAAGCAACAGCGGCGGCTGAAGCAATGAATATGAGCCGACGCCTTAGTAAAAACCCTTCTAATATCTATTTAGTCGATGCACAATGTCACCCACAAACGATTGCGGTACTACAAACTCATGCTGACTCACTCGGCCTGGAAATAATATTAGCTGACCCGCAGCGGGATTTCGCAACACAACATTGCTTTGGCGTACTCGTCCAATACCCTGACACACTAGGTGAAATTAGCGATTTACAAGCTGTCGCTACATGCGCAAAAGAAAAATCAGCCCTGTTTTGTGTCGCGACCGATTTGCTTAGCCTGGTGTTACTCAAAGCGCCCGCTGATTTTGGAGCCGACATAGTGATTGGTAGTGCACAGCGCTTTGGTGTGCCGATGGGGTATGGCGGCCCTCATGCTGCGTTTTTTGCAACTAAGGAGTGTTATAAGCGCTCTATGCCCGGCAGAATTATCGGAGTATCCAGAGATAATCACGGGCAAGTTGCATACCGCATGTGTTTACAAACACGGGAGCAACATATCAGGCGTGAAAAGGCGACCAGCAATATCTGCACCGCACAGGTTTTATTAGCTGTCATATCCGGATTTTATGCTATCTATCATGGCGCAAAGGGCTTGCAAATGATAGCGGCTCGTATCCACCGCTATAGCCAGATTCTGGCTATAGGTCTCGAACAATTAGGCTACCAGATAAAAAACCAGCAATATTTTGATACCATCACTATTGCCGCGCCTGCAAAAGCCTACCGACTGGCCGCAAAAGCAGAAGCAGAAAATATTAACCTACGCATTATAGATAAAGACACTCTGGGTATTTCGCTTAATGAAAGTAGCTCCCGTCAATTAATCAGAAAATTATGGACAATATTTGCCTCTGTAACACAAAAAATCCCCGTATTGATAGACATTGATAAAACAAGCACTGAATGCATAGACAAATCTTTGTTACGCAATGATGCAATACTGCAACACCCAGTATTTAATCAATATCATTCAGAAACGGAGATGATGCGCTATATACGTAGACTTGCAGCAAAAGATATCGCCCTGGATCGTGCGATGATCCCTTTAGGCTCTTGCACGATGAAACTGAATTCTGCAACGTCAATGCAAGCCCTTTCAAAACATGAGTTTGCCAGCCTGCATCCCTTTGTCCCCTACCATCAGGCACAAGGCTATCGCCAGTTATTTGAAGAGCTGGAAAATATGCTCTGTGATTTAACTGGCTTTAGCGCATTTTCACTACAGCCTAATGCGGGCTCCCAGGGGGAGTATAGTGGCTTATTAGTGATCCGCAAATACCATCAGTCCAGAAACGAGCAACAGCGTAATATCTGCCTGATACCCGCATCTGCCCATGGCACAAACCCTGCCAGTGCGGTATTAGCTGGTTACAAGGTTGTTAATATACCCTGTGATAAACAGGGAAATATAAGCCTGGTAGAACTGGAAGCGATAGTTGCACAACACAAAGATTATTTGGCAGCAATAATGATCACCTACCCTTCTACTCACGGTGTTTTTGAAGAAGCATTTTGTCAGATATGCGAACTAGTCCATCAGCATGGTGGCCAGGTATATCTGGATGGTGCTAATTTTAATGCACTGGTAGGCATCAGCCGTCCGGGGAAAATAGGTGCGGATGTTGCACACCTCAATTTACACAAAACCTTTAGCATACCCCATGGCGGAGGTGGCCCCGGTGTCGGACCCATTGGTGTAGGCGGGCATTTAATAGAATTCCTCCCTACTCACCCCGTTATTCCCGAGGTTAACCCTGCAGCAAACACTCAAAATAGCATAGGTACTATCTCTGCAGCTCCCTGGGGTTCAGCAAGTATTCTTAGTATAGCCTGGTCATATATTGCCATGATGGGGGCAAACGGACTTAAGAAAGCGACGCTAAGCGCAATTCTAAATGCAAATTACATCGCCAGGCGACTGGCTCCGCATTACCCTATTTTGTATACAGGAAAAAATGGCTGGATCGCCCATGAATGTATTATAGACTGCAGTGCATTTAAGAAAAGTAGCGGAGTAACAGTCAATGATATTGCCAAGCGACTTATTGATTACGGATTTCATGCCCCCACGGTCTCTTTCCCGGTACATGAAACCCTGATGATAGAGCCAACGGAAAGTGAAAACAAAGCTGAACTTGACCGTTTTTGTGATGCCCTGATAGCAATAAGAAAAGAAATAGCAGCAATAGAAAACGGCACAGCAGATAGAGAAGATAATCTGTTACGCAATGCCCCACACACCCATAGCACTCTAATAGCGGAGCATTGGTCACACCCTTATAGTAAACAACAGGCATTTTTCCCTAATGAAACACAATATCAGGACAAGTACTGGCCCCCGGTAGGGCGTATAGATGAAGTTTATGGAGACCGCAATCTGCTATGTGGTGTGTATAGTATTAAAGTCACTTGACTGAGTATAGATAAAATTATACATTAATGCAAAATGCAAGACTTGACCCTTTTTCCGGGAGAAAAACTAAACTAACATCGTTCTTTTATTCTTATTTTAGGTATAGGATGTGCTGAGGTATGAAGCGCATCAATCGCACTGTTTGATTACCTATCCAGTATCCAGATGGACTTATTAAAATAACAGGCTTCGCCGTATGTTGAACAGGTCTTATCCCCTCCTGAAACTCAGCCTTCTATGTCATTTTTGTCCACAGGCTTTCTCTCAACACCTAGCAGGGTTGTGATGCTATCGGCTAATAGTTATAATTACTCAAAACGTTAGGTAAAGTAGATTCTTCTACAGAGGGCTTTCACCTTATTAATTCACGCCTATGCTGGGCGTACATAATTTGGTTCGCTTGACCATTGGTAGCATCAGTAACACTTGTCATTAGATGACCTCATCCCTCATCCAGCTCTCTTTTTCTACTGATTAAATATTTTTTATGAGTAATTATTAATGAAAAGAAAACTAATTGTATCCATCATTATTATCTTTATGTCTTTGGGTTGCTCTAAAAAACATCAGACTGTAAGAACCGTGTACACTCCAGAATTACAAAAGCCTGCTACCGCTGAAATTGGAGAAAATATGTTTAGTAAAACCTATGCTTATTTCCAATATAAATATATTGTAATTTTGCTAGACTCAAACGATAGAAAAAAATATAAAACAAGAAAGCAAGGCAATAGGTTTGATGAGTTAGAGGGAACAAAATGTGCACTGTACAATGGTTCTCTTTCGTTACTTGATTATAATTGTGACGGAACATTCACTCATTTGAGAAATGGAGATAAGCTTGAAAAATCAGTAGAATATAAATTGCAACCTGCACCACCAACCAGAATAACTAAAGATAGCTTTAAGAGGGATGTTATTTATCAAGGTAAGATTGGCAATAAAATAAAAATATCTTTTCAAGAATTTTTCGCATCTAATGGTAGTTTTATGATTAGAGATGCTTATACTCAAAATATTGAATACGAATTAGATGCAAATGGTCAAGCAATGATTGGCTTTAAAGGGCTTCGCATTAAAATTCTCAATGCAACAAACTTAAATATTGAATATCAGGTAACTAGAGACTTTATATCATAACCCAGACTCAGACTCGCGATAGCTCTTTCTCATTCAACTAATCAAAGGGGTCAGAGTTAATGATTTTCTCTATATTCCCCTATTCCCACCTAAAATCAATGACTCTGACCCCTTTGATTTGAATCCCGCCTTCAGAAAGGCCAATAGCCACATAATGCTCACGACTACCGATATCAACTGCAACTTGTAAGGAACGTGCACGAAATAACTTCCTGAAATAGCCAAGCTTGAATAATGAAATATCCCCCCTAAATCAAGGTTATCTTAATTTATTACTCAATGGTTGTCTTATGTCATTTCCTTATACAATAAGTAT
>WTCN01000119.1 GCA_013138555.1 Methyloprofundus sp.
CGCCCAATGTCCAAACTGATGCCCGCCATAACACATCGCATAAGGCTGCATCCCTTTTGCTAACTGATTGCCAGCAAATATTTGCGTAAAAGTATCCGTTTGACAGTCTGCTGCTGATAGATCAAAAGTTCTGCAACCTCTTTGGCATAGGCCACTAACTTAGGATTAGATACAGCAGTGGGTACAACCTGAGAATAACAGGCCTGTTCAACTTGACGACGCTGGTTAGTCGTTTCTTTATCGGCAGGTAATTGATGAATAAAACGGTTATCGAAATGTAATTGATTGAGTTTATCTTGCATGTGATTTGGTATGTAGGACAGAAAGAATGAGCTGCAGGGTATATTGCCCAAACTATTTATGTCGGTAGTTTACACTTTTTTAGAGTTAAGCAAAGATTCCCGATAAAAGACTTCGGGAATAACACCTTGTTTTTCATTCTCAACAGTATGTAAAAGTGAAAACTACTTTGAACTCTATATGAAGGATGCCGGATTTTTAGCTAGCGTATCAGCACTGGCACGGCACTTAACAGTTTTTGCGTATACGGGTGCTCGGCATGCCTTAATACCTGTTCAACCGCCCCATGCTCAACAATTTTCCCCTGATACATCACCGCAATTTCATCAGCGATTTCAGCCACCACAGCAAGATCGTGAGTAATAAACAGATAACTAATATGCTGGGTTTTCTGCAAGCTCTTTAACAGTTCTATAATCTGCTTTTGTACCGATACATCCAACGCCGAAGTCGGTTCGTCGCAGACAATTAATTTTGGCTTTACAGCCAAGGCTCTGGCAATGCAAATCCGCTGCCTTTGTCCGCCGGAGAACTCATGCGGATAACGATACAAGGCTGTTTCATCCAGACCGACTTGCGTTAATAAATCTGACACGATTGTTATACAGGCTTGCGTATCAAGCTCTGGCTGCAAAGTATGGATACCTTCCGCAATAATATCTATGACCAACATACGTGGATTCATCGCGGCGAACGGGTCTTGAAATACAATCTGCATAGCCGATCGCTGTTTGCGCAACGCCTCATTTGACAGTGTCGCTAAATCTAGCCCATCAAATTCGACCTGCCCTGCAGTGCTGGGGATTAGGTTTAAAAGCCCTTTTCCCAATGTCGTTTTACCACAACCCGACTCCCCTACCAAAGCTAAAGTCTTACCTTCCTGCAGTGTAAAGCTCACGCCATCAACCGCTTTGACATGATCGACGATGCGCTTAAACAGCCCCTTTCTAATCGGGTAGTGCACTTTAAAGTCGGTCAATTTTAAAAGTGTATCTGCTACTGGTTTTTCCTGATCCGTACTGTGATTTATATCCGGCAAGGCATCAAGTAATTTTTGTGTATATGGGTGCTTTGCATGCGTAAAGACCTCCTTATTCTCAGCAACTTCCACAATAAGCCCCGCTTGCATGACTGCAACCCGATCGGCCATATTCGACACCAGTGCCAGATCATGACTGATTAACCATAAGGCCATGCCATTTTCTTGCTGGATGTTTTTTAATAACTGTAATATCTGCGCCTGAATCGTAACATCCAGTGCAGTCGTCGGTTCATCAGCGATCAGTAAATCCGGCTCGCCTGCGAGTGCGATGGCAATCATTATGCGTTGTCGCTGGCCACCTGATAATTGATGCGGGTATTCGTTAATGCGTCGCTTTGCATCAGGAATGCCGACCTGGTCTAACAAAACCAGCACTTTCTCTGTGTATTGCTGTTTACTCAGAGAAAAGTGTAATTGTATGGTTTCGGCAATTTGCTGGCCAATGCTCATCACTGGATTCAGCGAACTCATGGGGTCCTGAAAAATCATCGCAACACGCTGCCCTCGTATTTGGCATAATTCAGCCTCAGGGGTACGTAATATATCAATATCCCCTAGCTGTATCGTATCGGCCTGTAAACTGGCCTGTGTGGGATGTAAGCGTAACACTGACAATGCCGCCAGAGATTTTCCAGATCCCGACTCACCGACTAAAGCAAAGGTTTCGCCCTTATTAATATTAAAGCTGATGCCATGAATAACTTGTTGCCCGGCAAAGCTTAATTGCAGATTTTCTACCGTTAATAATAGCTGTGTCATGATTGTGCTCTTCTCGGGTCAAAGGCATCGCGCACACTATCGGCAAATAAATTTGCAGATAATACCAGGCCAAACATAAACACAAAGGAGGCCGCTAAGGACCACCAGACAATAGGTTCCCTGGCCATTTCTAAACGCGCACCATTAATCATATTACCCCAGCTATAAGTGGTCGGATCGACCCCGATATTAACATAGGACAATACCGCTTCTGCCAACACCAGTGAGCTGAAATCCAGCACCACTGAAATCAGCACGATATGCATGACATTCGGTAGGATATGGCGGTATAAAATCTGGTAACGAGGCACGCCTAAAGCCTGTGCTGCCTGCACATATTCCATTTCACGCAATTTTAATGTTTCGGCTCTGAGCATACGACATAAGCCTGTCCAGCTGGTCACTCCAAGGATTAAACAAAGAAATAACAAACGCATATCAGCACGCATCACCAGACTGGTAAACTGTTCTTGATGATTGGCCATATAGACTTGCACCATTAAGATCGAAGCTGCAATTAATAATACCCCAGGGATAGAGTTTAAGGTGGTATAAATGTATTGAATAATATCATCAACCCAGCCACGAAAAAAACCGGCCAGAATACCAAAAACAATGGCTAATGGCAGCATAATCAGTGTTGTCAATGAACCGATCACCAAACCTGTACGGATACTTTTAATCGCCTGATAAAAAACATCTTCACCCACCTTATCAGTCCCCATCACATGGTAGTGCATGGATAATTCCAGCAACATATAACTAAAACTGGTCAGCAAAAAGAGCGTAGCAAAAACGCTATTGACTGATTTATGACTAAAAAAGCGCTGCTGCTTCAACCAGTGATAACTACAAAACAGGATAATAACGATGCCTGCACCTTTAACAAAACCTATCAAGGCTTTAACAAAAATATCCGCTGTCTTTTCTGCCTCGACATCGTTTAAGTGACTGCCAGCAAATTCCAGGCGACGATAACCCCATCGACTGGGCTGGTCGGCAGAAACAATCAACTCTTTGCTATATAAATAAGCCGAGAAAGGTGCTGAATAGCTCTTTTCCTGATGCAATCGTAGTGGGCTTGCCCAATAATCCAGGACACTGATTATATCATTACGACTCCCTTTACTCGGTTTGAAGTGCACAGAGTCCAGTAATCCAATCACAAGAAAAAATGCTAGAAAAACCAGGGAGACCATTGCTATTCGGCTATTAGATACCTGCTTCCACGGGCGCAGAAAATGTTCTTTCTTACGTAGGCTAAAAACTAAAATAATGATCACTGAAATAAGGGTATAAATCAGCGCATCGGTCCATAAAATGATCATAACTTTATATTTTCTAGAACGGACTTCAGTCCGCTAAAAACAACATTAAAAAAGGTAACTTGCATTTTAAAATACTCATTTCTCATTCCCGTAGCACAGAGCGCCCCTGTCATCAAGTTAAGACTGTGCTAAGAATTGCGCAAGATGCGCTTCGTGCCTCAGCACATCCTATATTATAATTGTACAGAAAACGGACGAAAGTCCGCTCTACTTTACAGCAGAAACCAATGCATTGACTTCGCAACGGTTACTTAAAATCACTTGTTTAAACCCCACCTGCTCTAATTGCTGTAATGAAAATGTTTCACGCATCACATGATTTTCCGACTCATCAGCAAACAAATGCACGATCCAGTGTTCTAATACATCCAGTTTATCAATCTCAATCAAGGCTTTAAAATAACCACTGACCTCATTTTGAGTTACCCGGGTATGTGCTGAAATATCATCCAGTCCATAACGGTCGCCATTAATAAATTGTCCGCCTGGTTTTAATACACGATAAATTTCACTGATAACCTCGGCACGATATTTATCCAGAAAATTATGCAAAGTATAAGCCGAAGCCATTATATCAACACTTGCTGTCGCAGTATTTTGTAAAACCGTTAAAGCATCACGCCCATCAAAATTGAGCCGTCCCTGCTCGGCCCATTTCTGCAAACTTTGTTTCGCCTGGTTTTGCATCGTTGCTTCACTATCGACAGAAACAACACTCACCAACTCCCCTGCCATTAAAATGGCGAGCGTTGTAATGCCTGTACCACCGCCTAATTCTAAAACTGAAAGCGCCTGATCAGGCCTGTTGCTAAGCGTTTTCTCGATTGCTTCTCCGACTAACTGGCTCATTTTTGCAGCCAGAGGACAGATCAACTTTAATGTCTGATATTCTTGACCAATAACACCTGAAAACATGGCTTCTAATTGCGCATCATCCATATTTAACCCTTAACTATTTTGTTTACTCTCGAAAAGTGCCATTTGCTCTGCCGTTGCCTTTTTCTGAAACTTATCTTTCCACTCACTATAAGGCATACCATACACATATTCCCTTGCGACATCATAGTCCATGGCAAGCCCACGCTCTTCTGCCGCAGCCATATACCATTTTGCCAGACAATTACGGCAAAAATTTGCTAAATTCATTAAATCTATGTTCTGTACTTCAGTGTGCTCTTGAAAGTGACTGATTAACTGCCTAAAAGCGGCGGCTTCAAGTTCTGTCTGAGTCTGAGTATCCATTATCTATTCCTAAAATCTGACTATTCTAGCAGAAAGCCTTTTCGTCTCATGTACAAAAGTAAAAAAAACCCCTACAATGCAACATTATTCCACCTTTTGAAATGTAAATATTCAGAAGCTACTGAGCATATTAAAAATAAATATAGAGACGCTCCTGTTTTTAAAACATGCAAAAAAGTAGGTTGGATGAGATTTTTTATTGCGAAGCATTAAAAAACGAAATCCGACAGAGTGGAATACTACAAAATGTCGGATTTCGTTATCTATGCTACGCTAGATAATCTCATCCAACCTACGAATGATAAGCTGTCCCGTATTAAGTCCGTAGTCTATTTTAACAAGTCACAAAAAGGCACTCAAGCATAAGCACCACCTCCAGATGTTAGAGCCATGATAGTCAGCTACTTATTACTTTTACAGGTATTGATTTTTACACATAAGTCCCCAATTCCATCTTTATGAAAAAAATAATTTTTGATTTCTTCCCTATCGTCCTGTTTTTTGTTGCCTATAAAAACTATGACCTTTATGTTGCAACGGCTGTTGTTATTGCTGCAACCTTTGTACAAGTCGCCTATAACTGGTTTAAGTTCCGTAAAGTAGAAACCATGCAATGGGTAACTTTAGGTTTAATGACAGTGATGGGAGGAGCGACTCTTTATTTACAAGACGAACAGTTTATCAAATGGAAACTGACCATTATTGAATGGCTCTTTGCTGCAGTCTTACTGGGTAGTCATTTTATCGGCAAAAAAACCATTATAGAAAAAATGATGGGAGCCAATTTAGAGCTGCCTGATAAAATCTGGTCAATTTTGAATTTTGTCTGGGCGCTGTTTTTTATTACGGTGGGTGCCGTCAATATTTATGTCATGTTTAATTATAGCACCGAAGACTGGGTAAACTTTAAAACCTTCGGCGTTCCTGCCATGATGGCTGTGTTTATTTTGCTCCAGCTTGTTTTTATGTATAAATACATGCCTGAACCTGAACCCGAGTCTAATTCAGTGTCAGAGGAGTAAGCAACATGCTATACGCTATAATCAGTGAAGATGCGGCTAACAGTCTGGAAAAAAGACTGTCGGCACGCCCTGCACACCTGCAACGCTTGCAAGACCTTCAAGATGAAGGACGCTTAGTGCTGGCAGGCCCGCACCCAGCAATAGATAGCAACACACCTGGCGATGCTGGCTTTACAGGAAGTCTGGTTGTTGCCGAATTTACCAGCCTGGAAGATGCCAAACACTGGGCTGATGCTGACCCTTATATCGTAGCAGGTGTTTATGCACATGTTACTGTTAAACCTTTTAAACAAGTATTTCCACAATGACCATCGATTTAATTAAATCATTACTGACAGAATCCTTAACACCCGAACGACTTGAGATAGCCGATAATAGCCAGGCACATGCTGGCCATGCCGGTGCTCAAGGCGGTGGTGGACATTATCATGTACTTATCGTAGCCGATGCATTTACCGGTAAATCTTTAGTACAACGTCACCAATTAATTTATAAAGCCCTGGGCGATTTGATGAAACATGAAATCCATGCCTTAGGTATTGAAGCATTATCACCCACTGAGTCAAACTAAAGGAATGACATCTATGAAACTTAAAGCAATCCCATTGTTACTTGCCAGCACTGCATTTTTCACAGGCTGTCAGCAAAATGCCAATAACTCAACAGCACCTAGCATCCAGAAAGAAGATGCGGCTGCGATTGTTAATGGTCAATATATCAGTAAATTTGCACTGGACACACTAACACAAGAAGTGAGCAAGCAAGCGCGTGGGCAAAAAATTCCAAAGGAAAAACTGATAGATCAGTTGATCAAGACTAAATTATTAGTTCAAGAAGCAGAAAACAAGCATCTTGACCAGACACCTGAAACAAAGCAGCGTCTGGCAATGATGAGAGCTTCTTTATTATCTCAGCTGGCTGTTGAAGACTACATCAAAGCAAACCCGGTGACCGATGCTGATTTAAAAGCTGAATATGATAAGCAAATTGGTAATGTAGCGGGTGGTACAGAATATAAAGCACGCCATATCTTAGTTAAAGAAGAAGTAGAAGCGATCGCCATCATCGCTGAACTTGATAAAGGTGCTGATTTTGCAGAACTGGCTAAAACTAAATCAACAGGCCCGTCTAAAACTCAAGGGGGAGATTTAGGCTGGTTCGGTCCTAAACAAATGGTTCCTCCCTTTTCAGAAGCGGTCGCTCAACTAGAAAAAGGCAGTTATACAAAGGCACCAGTCAAAACACAATTTGGCTGGCATATCATTATTCTTGAAGATACCAGAGTGCAAACCCCTCCTCCGTTTGAAGCGGTTAAAGCACA
>WTCN01000016.1 GCA_013138555.1 Methyloprofundus sp.
CAAAATGGTCGTAATGTTCTCGTTTTTGCAGAACCGTTTATTGCCGATATGTCTCGCCCCACCTTCAGCCTAACGACACACCCAGATTTTCCCAATGTCGATAAGCAGCTTGCAGAGCCGTGGGCTAGAAAGCAAAGGTTACACCCTATTCTTTCAAATCTGCTACCCGAAGGTTCCCTGAGGGAATTACTTGCTCAAAGGCTGAAGATACACCCAGATAATGAATTTCAACTCTTTTCATACCTTGGTCATGATTTACCGGGGGCATTGATTGCAAGTGTTATGTTGCCAGACGAAGTACCACAGCATCTCTTCGCAAACTATGGTGGTGTAAAAGCGATTAAAATTGAAGCTCCCAATTCAGACAACAAGTTTTCCCTTGCGGGTGTGCAAATGAAGTTTTCCATGAAGGAAAAGGAGGGGCGTTATCAAATTTCCCAATCAGGAGAGCTGGGTGACTGGATTATCAAAACACCGTCCACACAGCACAAAAATGTCCCCTTAAATGAATATACAGCGATGACGCTTGCACAACTTGTCGGTATTAATATTCCTGATATTCGGTTAATTGAGCTTGCTAAACTAGATAATTTGCCTCCCATTAACCTTCCAAAAGAAAAATATGCTTTTGCTATTCGACGCTTTGACCGGGCTAAGGCACAGCGTATTCATATGGAAGATTTCGCGCAAATATTAATCAAGTACCCTCATGAAAAGTATCATTCTGCCAGCTATGAGCAAGTAGGAAAAATCATCTATCAGTACACAGGAGATGGGCTGGCGAATGCACAGCAATTTGCACAACGTTTGCTGGTTAATATATTGCTCGCCAATGGTGATGCTCATCTTAAAAACTGGAGCCTATTATACGCAGATCGAATAACTGCAGAGCTCTCTCCTGCGCATGATATTGTCACGACACGTGTATATATGGGAGATGAAAAAGAATATGCTTTAAATATGGGAAAAACCAAGCAATGGTACGCAGTCAATATGTCGCATTTTGAACTGTGGTCTAAAAAGTCAGGCATTCCATGGAGAGCAATCAAGCCTCACCTAGAACACACCATTGAAAAAGCTCGTGCATTATGGCCAAATGCTCTAAAAGATCTGCCTATGGATGATGAGCATAAAGAAATTCTCAGAAAGCACGGGAAGCGGCTGCATAAAGACTTTTGGCTAGAGCTATCTTGAAAAACACTGTTACAAATATAAGCTGAATTTTCGTTCCTTAACCCCTTAAAGCAAACAATAATATGCCCAGAGCGCCTCTCGCCTTCACGCTTTAATAGATTATTCTTATTCATTTTTTTCAGAATATAGGAGGCCTGCTGATGATTAACGCCCAATAACCTCTGGCATTCAATATTATTTATTTTCCTGAATTCAGGCAGGATAAATTCAAAATCAAAACGCTAGGCAAAAAAGCATTATCTACCTACTATATGTTTTCATCAAATAATCAAACAAAGGGTGAGTAATACACCAGTTTGCATTGTCATTCATTAAATGATGCCGATAATGCCAGGGTAGATGGTTTTTTGCCCAATCATGCTGACAATGCGCCTGCCGATGCAAAACATAATAAGTAAATACAGAAAAATAAATAGCACAGGCATAGCCATTAAGCCACCAGAAAAAAGGGAGATTCAAGAACAAAATCCCCACTAAAACCAGGCATTCTTTAGCCTGGCTATTCCAGGTTTCTGGCCATTGTTGATATCCCCTATCCAGCATATCAAATTGCCGGGCGACTGCATGGTGCTCATATAAATGATAAGCCCAGAAACTATCAGGGTTCTGCCCCCAGCCATGCAATAAATAGCGGTGAATAACCCACTCTCCCATATTTGCCACTAGCAAACCCATTAAAAACTGCAAAACCCAGACGATCATTATTTATCCGCCAGACTAAAATACATAGGGGTAGTCAGCTTTAAAGCCATGTACCTTAGCCACTGCACTAAAAGCTGGCGGCTGCCAGCTAGCAGTCTCCTGAGCACTTAAATAAGCGGCTAACCATAAGGCCTGATGACGAATAGGCAAAATATAAGCATACAGCTTGCTATCTGGCAACTCGGCCACATCTCCCAAGGCAAATATGTGTTTATCACTGGTCTGCAAAGTCTGATTTACCCGTATGCCACGCTGCGTTTCAAGACCTACTTGTTCTGCCAGATCAATTCTTGGCTTAAAGCCACATGAAACAATCACTGCATCAAATTCAAAATGTCCATCATTGCTAATAACGCTCGTTTGATCGCCTGCTTTTTCGATAGTCTGTATCGCCTGTTGAAATTTAACATCTATCGAATGAGATTGCATGACAGCTAACAGCTTAAGCGAGTCCTCAGCCACTAATTGCCGCTCCATTAACCTGTCTTCAGCATGCAACAAACTGACCTTATCACCTGAAACAGCCAGATCAGAAGCAACTTCGCAGCCAATCAAGCCTCCCCCAATAATACCCCACTTCATCGCGCGTTTTTTTTCATGCAGAATTCTTTTACGTAACTGACGCAGTTCAATCAAATCATGCAAGCTATTAAACAAGTAAAAACTATCACAATAAGGTCGGAAAGGCGGCGGAATAAAGGCTGCTGAACCTGTTGCGATAATCAGGCGATCATAGTCAAGCGTTTCTATTGCTTTTATTCCCTGAATATGAACCGTTTGTACGGCCTTATCAAGCGCTGTTACCGTGACATTTTCAAGCACGCGGATATTTTGCTTACGCAACTTATCAAACGACTTAATGATAATTAACTGCTCAATATCATCCTGGCTAAAGCCTCGTGACAGCATAGGCCGGGAATAATACCCATAATTTTCTTTAGTCAGTAGTGTGATTTCAGCTTCCGGCGATAGTGTACGAAATTTCTCGGCAAAGGTAACACCCGCAATACCCGAGCCAATTATTATAATATTCATTTACCCTCCCCTTATCTTCAGATTCAATCCAGATAAAACCCTCTATAGCAACAATAACAAAATTCAGCTAGATAGCAAGCGAGCATTATAATTAACATCACAGGCTGATAAACGCGGCCAATAATAGCTCTTAATACCAAGTTCCTGTAGACTACACATCCACTTATCAGTAACCTCCTATTAAATAGAGACAAGCAATGAACTTTGCCGCCTTAAACCTATCTCCCGACATTCTTAAAGCCGTGACCGACCAAGGCTACGAAACCCCTTCACCAATACAAGCTAAAGCAATTCCAGCCATACTGGAAGGCCGCGATGTCATGGCCGCCGCCCAGACAGGAACGGGAAAAACAGCGGGATTTACCCTGCCTTTATTAGAGCTACTATCTAATGGCGAACACGTTAACGCCAATCAGGTACGTACACTCATACTCACACCAACCCGCGAACTTGCCGCTCAGGTTGAAGAAAGTATCACCAATTATGGTAAGTATTTACCGCTACGTTCTACTGTTGTTTTTGGTGGTGTCAAAATAAATCCACAAATGATGCGCTTGCGTAAAGGTGTGGATATTTTAGTTGCGACACCAGGACGTTTATTAGACTTAGCTAATCAAAATGCCGTTCGGTTTTCACAGCTGGAAATTCTGGTTTTAGATGAAGCCGACCGTATGCTGGATATGGGCTTTATCCACGATATTCGTAAAATACTAGCCAAGCTACCTAAAAAGCGCCAAAACCTGCTCTTTTCTGCTACTTTTTCCGATGAAATTCGCCAGTTAGCGAAAACCATTGTGCATAATCCTGTTGAAATTTCAGTTAGCCCCAGAAATACCACTGCCGAAACCGTTAAGCAATGTATCTATCCTGTCGATAAGAAAAGGAAATCTGCGCTACTGACACAACTGATTAAAGAGCATCAGTGGCAACAGGTGCTGGTTTTCACCCGAACAAAGCGTGGTGCCAACCAGTTAACCCGCCATCTGGAGACAGAAGGCATTCAGGCAGCAGCGATTCATGGCAATAAAAGTCAGGGCGCACGCACCAAGGCACTTGCTGAATTTAAAAATAATGCTATTCGGGTACTGGTAGCGACCGATATTGCCGCGCGTGGCCTGGATATAGACCAATTACCACAAGTGGTTAATTTTGATTTACCTAATGTACCTGAAGATTATGTCCATCGTATCGGCCGTACGGGCCGTGCTGGCGCAACAGGACAGGCAGTATCATTAGTAAGTGCTGATGAATTTCAGCAGCTTTCGGATATTGAGCGCCTGATTAAATCAGTGCTGACCCGTGAAATCGTTGACGGCTTTGACCCGGTTCATTCTTTACCTGAATCACGCTTAGACCGCCGCCCTATTAAACCTAAAAAACCAAAAAATCCTAAAACTGGTCATAGAGATGGGCAACGCTCAGGTGCAAGTAATCAGGGTAATAATCCCCGAGGCAGAAATAATCGAAGACGTTCTGATTAGCTGTCAGGCGAGTGCTACAGCATAATACTCCCTAACTCCCATGCTCTGCGCTCTATGGCGCATTGCATGGGAACTCAATCCGGGATATTTTATAAACTATGAGTTACCTTAAACCCTATATTACCTGAGTTCGGGCTAAGGACTCATTCTATTTATAACGTCATTCCTGCATGCTACCCAGTCAAGCATGGGCACAAGCTTTAGCAGGAATCTATCTGCTTAAACAATGGATTCCCGCTAAAAAAACTGCGGGAATGACGAGGTATTGTCTAATTTTTTTTATCCCGAACTCAGGCTATATAACAGTGAGGCTGGCATCTCACCTCCACAAGAAATACCATGAAACCTATATCCTTTATATTATATAGCCTTATCATTTCCTCAGTTACGGCTTGCTCCGTTTCAAGAAACACGGCAACATCCAGTGATCGGCCTATTATAAACTGGGGAAGTGCTGAGGGTATTAGTCGCCTGGAAGAATCACAATATAAAACTGATTTCTTTAAACTGGCCAATCACTTTGAAAGCCAGCACAATAAAATCTTTTGCGGGCCGACTTCTGCCGCCATTGTGCTGAATTCCTTAAGAGTGCGCAACGGTGCTATCCAGCTACCCCAGGATAAAACACTATTAAGTCAGGCTGATTTAACATATCTTACGAGCAAAAAGTGGTCACCTTTTTTTAAACGCTATACACAAAATAACATCTTTCTTAACAGCCCTAAATCCAGAGAATTAGTCTTAGGAGAAAAATTGTTGAATGGGCAAGGTGAAGTGATGATTAATGGCAAGGGTAAACCAAAAAAAGATAGAGGATTTCAACTGCAGCAATTAGGTGGATTATTCAAGGCACACGGCTTAAATACCAAGGTACGCGTTATTGATCAACACCTGGACACTCAAACCATTAAAAAAGAAATAATACACAACCTGAAAACCGCTGATGACTATGTGATAGTGAATTATAAACGTTCTGTTTTAAACCAGCCCGGCGGAGGACACATATCACCACTGGGTGCTTATCATCAGGTGTCTGATTCATTTTTAGTCATGGATGTTACCCCGAATAAAGCAGACTGGATATGGGTGAAAGCAGGTCTATTATTAAATGCCATGCGCACATTTGATACTGTGGAGAATCGTGGCTATTTATTACTCAGCGAAGGGCTTGATTAAGCGCTATACTCCAGTGCAGCAAAAAAACCGAAGTGTCTGGAACATAAAAAAAGACCTCCTAGCCATTAATGGCTATGGAGGCCTTTATTTTCTCTGCTTCATCCGTTCAAGAACGGATTTTACCCTCATGCCTTACTTCCAGCTTCACTCCGTTGACTGTTTATATTTACATTACTGGCAATAGCAGCCGTTGCGAATAGATCTGACGAGACAATAAATGCGCCCGAAAGAAAACCAAACAAGCCAGCCATAAATACCAACCCAGTTAATATATCTTTGTATAAATCGTTCCTCATATAATTAAAAAAATAGGTTTATTAAAACCATGTGTTAATTATATAAGAGAGAACTTTATTTACAGGGTGTTGATTTTTAATAATGTTAAAATTAGGTTAAACTTACCTTTTTCCACTAACCCAGAGAAAACGAATGGCTGAAATTATAGCGCGTCATGGTAATGAATTAACAATCCAAGTCACTGTGAAA
>WTCN01000115.1 GCA_013138555.1 Methyloprofundus sp.
GCTAACTTTTTTGAAGCACTGGATTATTTGACGGCAAACTTAATGTTACCGCTAGGTGGGCTTTTTATTGCTTTGTTTGCGGGTAGGGTCATGTTATCGAAAGACAGTAAGGATGAGCTGGACTTAGGTAATGATAGATTATTTAATATCTGGAAGTTTTTAGTTAGCTATGTTGCACCTGCTGCTGTTTTTATCGTATTTTTGAATGTACTTGGTGTGTTCGGGATTTTTAGCTAATGACTACGACAGTGCAAAAAAGCGCATTAGTTAAATATTCGGCTCATGCGATGTATGACATAGTGACTGATATTGAAGCGTATCCGGAATTTTTACCCTGGTGTACAGGCAGCCGAATTATTAGCCGGGAGGGAAATATTGTTGAGGCTGAATTACAAATTTCCAAAGGAGGCTTTAAAAACGCCTTTGCGACCCGCAATGTGAATGATGAAGGCGGACGTATTACCGTTTCATTATTGAATGGGCCTTTTTCTTCATTAGATGGGGTATGGAATTTTATGCCATTACGTGAAGATGCCAGTAAAATTTCTCTGGATCTGGAATTTGAAATAAACGGTGTGTTAGCAAACTTTGCGTTTGGTGCGGTGTTCAATCAAATCTGTAATACGATGGTTACGTCCTTTACCGGGCGGGCAAAGCAGATTTATGGGAGCTGATTTTGTTGCTGGAATGTACCCGAAATAGTTTCGATAACCGTAGGATGGGCAAAGCGATAGCGTGCCCATCATTGAATAAATCTATTTTGAGAATTTATTATTTATGATGATAGAAGTAGCCTATGCCAGATCTGATGAACAATTAATTTTATCAGTGCAGGCATCTGAATCTTGCACAGTAGAACAGGCTATTGAGTTATCCGGTATTCTCAATCATTATCCTGAAATTGATTTGACTAAAAATAAAGTGGGGATTTTTAGTCAAATCTGTCCCTTGAGTCAGTGCTTACAAGAGAACGACCGAGTGGAAATTTATCGGAGTTTGGCGATTGATCCTATGGAAGCACGACGGCAAAGAGCCGTTAAGCAGGCGAGTTAATCATCGAAAGTAAACCAGCCGGAAATTATTTCATATAAGGTTTTTTTCAGTTCTCGCTTGGGAGCTTCTATGGTCATTTCTTTTGACTCAGCAGGTGCTGGGTTAGCTTCTGGTGTTAAATCTCCCCCTACATGAACCAGGCTATCGCCTGAAAAAAATAAGGCAATGCGTTGTTGTACTCTATCCTCGCCCCCCGGTTGTTCAGAATAAATATAATCCCAGCGGTTACTCTTGAATGGATCAATTAATAATGGCGAGCCCATGATATAAATCACTTGTCGTTTGCTCATTTCAGGGCGCAATTGGTTAACCATCTCTTGATCAACTACGTTACCCTGGTCTATATCAATCTCATACACAAAAGGGACATCAGTGGCAAGGGTAGAGCAGGCAGATATTATGATAAATGGAAAGACGATAAACGTTAAAAAGCGGAGTGTCTGAAGCATATAAGTGTATTTAAAAACGGATTAGTTCGAAAGCTAAAGCTTACAAGTAACGAGCTATCATTATTCAAGCATTCGGAAGCGAGACTTTTAGTTCCACAGCCATTAAATTAAGCATGATTTTTAAAATTGACCCTGTCAAAAATAAATTTTTCTACTTAATTGCTTATCATACCTGAAGTTTAATAAAAAAGTGAATTGCAAATATTTTCCATGGTTTTTTCTTCTTTTGTTTGAA
The DNA here is from genome assembly GCA_013138555.1 of Methyloprofundus sp. Lineage (GTDB taxonomy): Bacteria > Pseudomonadota > Gammaproteobacteria > Methylococcales > Methylomonadaceae > Methyloprofundus. The sequence goes on from WTCN01000115.1 coordinate 1,738, forward strand.
AAGCTTTACAATAGGTGAGCATAACTCCCCAGTGGAGTATCAGAATTTATCGTAGGAGATAAAAAAAGTGGAAACTCAAGAGTTAAGAGATGTTGGGTTAAAAGTAACCTTGCCGCGTGTGAAAATTCTGGAAATTCTGGAGCGCGAAACAAATGAGCGTCATTTAAATGCCGAGCAAGTGTATAAAATTTTACTCGCTGAAAATGAAGAAATTGGTTTGGCAACTATTTACCGTGTTTTAACACAGTTTGAAGCAGCGGGATTGGTGACCCGGCATCATTTTGAGGGAGGTAATTCAGTTTTTGAATTAAATAAAGGTCATCATCATGATCATATTGTGTGTGTTAAATGTGGCAAAGTTGATGAGTTTACCGATGAGATGATTGAGCAACGTCAAAAGAAAATTGCCGAAAAGCTAGGTTACGAATTAACCGACCACAGTTTATATCTTTATGGCTTATGTCCCAAATGTAAATAAGCCATAAGTCATATCAGATTCTATTATTCATACTTCTCTAAAAGCTAGTACAGGGTGTCGCTTCAATCCGCTTTTGGCGCGCTTTTTACTTCACGGCCGTATTTTTCGGCCTAGAGAGCTTGAATAATACCTTGTTTTAGTATTTTATTTTAATTATTATATGTTTAAACCGCTTTCCTTATACATCGGTTTGCGCTATACGCGCGCTAAACGACGTACCCAGTTTATTTCCTTTATTACCTTAACCTCGGTTTTAGGTATTGCTCTAGGTGTCACCGCATTAATTACCGTTTTGTCAGTGATGAATGGTTTTGAAGCCGAGTTACGTCACCGTATTCTAGGCATGACTGCCCACTCGACAATAACGGGGAGCGGTGGCAAACTGAGTGACTGGCCCGTTTTAAAAGCAAAACTGAAAGATTATCCTAATGTCCAGGGAACTGCTCCTTTTGTTAGAGGGCAGGTAATGATTAATGCGGGTCGCCGGGTGAGTGGAACGCTATTGCGTGGTGTTCTGCCAGAGCAGGAAACAGAAGTTTCTGCGGTAGGTAAGAAAATGAAGTCTGGCGTATTAAAGGATTTGCAGCCTGGAAAATATCAAATTGTTTTAGGGTCTGAATTAGCAAGTTATCTGGGAGCAATGGTAGGGGATAAAATAACGGTCATTAGTCCACAGGTAAACTCAACGCCAGCGGGTATTATTCCGCGTTTGCGTCGCTTTACAGTCAGCGGTATTTTTGAAGTAGGTATGTATGAGTATGATCGTAATATGGCGATTATTCATATAGCGGATGCGGCAAAGTTATTTCGTATGGAAGACTCTGTTTCAGGCTTGCGTTTAAAACTGGATGATTTATTTAATGCTCCGCAGATAACGCATGAATTAGCGCGTAAATTGTCCGGGCAATATTTTGTCAGTGACTGGACGACAGCACATAGTAATTTTTTTCAGGCAATTAAAACTGAAAAACGGGTGATGTTTATTATTTTATTACTGATTGTTGCAGTGGCGGCATTTAATATTGTTTCAACTCTGGTGATGGTGGTGACAGATAAGCGAGGCGATATTGCCATTTTAAAAACACAAGGATTAACGCCTATGGCGGTGATGAGAATTTTTATTACTTTAGGCGCTATTATAGGTCTTGTCGGTACTGCCTTGGGAACGCTAGGGGGCGTGTTATTAGCACTCAATGTGGAAACGATTGTTCCTGCAATTGAAAGGTTTTTTGAAGTCAATTTTTTAGCGGCTGATGTGTATTATATTAGTAGCTTACCCTCTAAACTGGTCTGGGCAGATGTTTATGTGATTGCTATTATTGCTTTTTCACTGTCTTTATTGGCAACTTTGTATCCGGCCTGGCAGGCTTCGCGCGTTAATCCTGCGGAGGTACTTCGCTATGAATAATGAAATTATTTTACAGTGTCACCAGTTAACCAAACGCTTTAAACAAGGAAACCTGGATGTTGAGGTTTTAAAAGGGATAGATTTCTCGGTTTTTGCGGGTGAGCGTGTTGCGATTATGGGGACTTCAGGGTCAGGTAAAAGCACTTTATTACATTTACTGGGTGGCTTAGATAAGCCTACGAGTGGCGAAGTGATTTTAGAAGGTGTCAACCTGAATAAAGTACGCCAGAGAAAATTATCACAGTTGCGCAATCGTTCATTGGGCTTTATTTATCAATTCCATCACCTTTTAGGTGAATTTACAGTGTTGGAAAATGTGGCTATGCCTGCTTTGATCGGGGGAGCTTCAATTGCCCAGGGGAAAGTCATGGCGGAGGAGATTCTACAACGCGTGGGGTTGGAGCACAGAGTTAAGCATAAGCCTGGTGAGTTATCAGGAGGAGAAAGGCAGCGGGTTGCCATTGCCCGTGCACTGATTAATAAGCCAAAATGTATTTTGGCCGATGAGCCAACAGGAAACCTGGATAGTAAGACGGCGGAAAGTATTTATCAGTTAATGCTGGAGCTGAACCAGGAGCTGAAGATTAGTTTTTTAATTGTCACACATGATCCAGATTTGGCAGGGCGTATGGATAGGGTGTTACATATGGCGGATGGTTTGATTGTAGATTAGTCTGTGGAATGTCTGTTGTCATGAGCTAAACAGCTTCCACCTTTTAAGCTTAGAACAACTTGTAGGGTGGGCAGGCTTTTTTGCCCACCATTATCTGTGGTGTCACTTTGTGTAGCCCGTATGGAGCTTGCGGAATACGGGAAAGTGAGTGCGCTGCTCTGCCGTTAAGTTAAGGAATAAAGTTTTATTAAACATAATGTTAAATGTAGGTTGGATGAGATTTTTTATTGCGAAGCATTAAAAAACGAAATCCGACATAGTGGGATACTCCAAAATGTCGAATTTCGTTATCTACGCTACGCTAGATAATCTCATCCAACCTACAAGTGAGGCTTATCTTAGTGCTCGTTGCTGCCAGCGCTTAACAACATTCCAGCGCCAAAGGCCGCGAATACCAAAATACCCGACGAGTGAGGAAATAATACCTAGCACCAGACAGCCCATTAAAAAGGGGCCGCCTATATCACTTAAGCCTGCCATAACACTGTCCAGA
>WTCN01000231.1 GCA_013138555.1 Methyloprofundus sp.
TATAAGTATTCATGTGATTTTTCTGGAATATAAGTTATCTTTGATAATATAGTATAGCCTGATTTAACTCTGGATTATTGTGGATAGCAGCATAAGGTGAGACACTCTGATAATCTCTACGCCTAAATATAGGATAACTAGAATTTTTCAATATCAAATTGACACTAAACAACCACTTAAGCAGCTGTAGGATGTAGGATGGGGTTTATGAGAGATAAATCTGTTCGCCTAAAAGGCGAAGGTTTTAACCCTATGAATGGGAAATAAAGAAAAAACAATAGGTGTATGCTTTCCAGAAAACAAGACCTATCGTTTATCCTGAGGTGCTAAAGTGTCCATTTTTGGAAATTTAACCTCTGGGAATCTATTAGGGATAGAGTAAAGAGACAAGTGAAAAATCACAGGGGAGCCTGGATGGCACAAGAAAAAACAATGCCCCTCCCCCTTTTGTATTTTTTGGCTAGATACGTTTATTACGCATTCCTGTGAAACTCATGATGGCAATTCCTAATCCTAGTAACGCTAAGGCGTTAGGCTCTGGGGCAGCGGGAACTACAATAATGGGTGGCGGATTATTGACAAAACTTTCACTACCCTCACTATCATAACCCTGAACATGAAAACCAATTCTAAGCGATTGATCGCTTTGCGGGTCTGTTATTCCTGGATCCAAAGCCTTAAGAGTGTCTTGTAAAGTTTTGTCATTAATCAAATCAAAAAGGATACCTAAAGATTCCCCCGGATTAATACCATTAGGCTGCACTGGAGAGGATGGGTCAACATTAAAGTCTGCTGAAAAAGACACCGTATTACCTCCTGGCAAACCACCCCGAATGGGTACTTCATCTTCTATGTAGGATACACCAGTGCTTTCAGAGAGTTCCGATATTCCTAGGAGTGTACCATCATCAAAAAAAATCTGCGTGATTGAAGATGCTTCCGGTCCAGTATTACGAAAATCAAAATAGACTTGATTATCTGCCAAACCTAAACCACTCCCCATATCATAAATATCGACAAACATTTGTGCCTCCCCAATGTCAGCATCTCCCGTGTTGTTTCCAGTAATATTACTAAAACTAAGCGTAGCAAATAGCACCTGTCCCGATAGTATCGGAGAAGCCTGTGTACTCATTGCGATCATACTTAGCCCGCTAATAATTATGTATTTTATAAAACTTATTTTCATTGCTTTTCTCTAAAGTTAAAAACCAAAAGGGGGCTGGAACAGACTCAATTGATTTCAATTAAAAATTTATAGGCTACTATTCAAAATCAACAGGTATTATTTTATAGCCTACAGCTTAGTTTTATAGCAAGCATTTAGTATGCCAATAATATTTTATTTAATATAATACAATATCTTATATTAAATTATAAAAAGTAAGCTTTATTTTTAATGCCGATTTGTAAAGCAAATCGACACACGAAGACACTAAGTAAAGACAGAAAACTATTATTTCTGTGATATAGGTCACAGTTTTTTAATTAAAACCTGGAGCCTATTATTTACTCCCCCCCCTCTTTCTAAATGCAGTATGTCGCAGCTTATCTCTCAAAATATATAGAGCATAAAATACACAAAATAAGCATTATGGCTGAGATGTAAAACAATTTGACACACGAGCGCGCTAAAGAGAAGGAAACAACTGCTTTACACTATAAATAATCATTTTTATTAAAGCCTGAGAAAAGTTATTTTTCTACATAAGCTCCTAATTATAAGGCTTAATTTAATAAGAAAATGCTACCCAGACTCTATAAAAAACACAAAATAAGCATGACATGATGAGTGTACAATAAGTTGACAATTTTTAGATAGCAAAGTCAAAAAGGCAAATATTTAGTTTGTATAGCTGCGTTAATAGCTTTACATTTTTGTTGTGAGGATATTTTATGTAGAGTGCATAGAATGCACCCTACACCTTGTCTTTCATTTTTAACAGTATGCAAAAGTGTAAACTACTCTGGGCTCTATATGAAGAATGCCAATAATTTTTACTATATTTCTATTTTAAAGCCTATCAAGACAAGCATTAACCATGTAAAATTGAACGATTTATTTTCTATTATATGGGTAAGTTATAAGTGAATTTTAGAGGTACAACAATTCTTTCTGTGCGTCGTGGCGATAAAGTCGTTATCGGTGGTGATGGTCAAGTCACTTTGGGTAATACAGTGATGAAAGGCAATGCACGTAAAGTGCGCCGTTTATACCATGATAAAGTGATTGCAGGATTTGCAGGTGCAACGGCAGATGCTTTCACTCTTTTTGAGCATTTTGAAGGTAAACTGGAAAAGCATCACGGTAACCTAACACGTGCTGCCGTTGAAATGGCTAAAGACTGGCGTACTGAGCGCGCATTACGCAAACTGGAAGCACTACTTTCCATTGCTGACAGCAAAACCTCTTTAATTATTTCAGGTAATGGTGATGTGATTGAACCGGAATACGATTTAATTGCTATCGGCTCAGGTGGACCTTATGCACAGTCAGCAGCACGTGCTCTATTGGAAAATTCTGATTTAAGTGCCAGGGAAATTGTGGAAAAATCACTGAATATTGCGGCTGATGTCTGTATTTATACCAACCACAATTTACGTATTGAAGAGCTTGATGCAGAACCAAAGGACTAAGAACAAATGACACAGATGACCCCTAAAGAAATTGCACACGAATTAGATAAACATATTATTGGTCAGGCCAGTGCGAAACGCTCAGTTGCTATTGCCCTGCGTAATCGCTGGCGACGCGCTCAGGTAGATGGTTCTATGCGCGATGAAATCACGCCTAAAAACATTTTAATGATAGGCCCTACCGGTGTCGGTAAAACAGAAATTGCACGGCGACTGGCACGCCTGGCAAATGCGCCTTTTATTAAAATAGAAGCCACTAAATTTACTGAGGTCGGCTATGTTGGGCGTGATGTTGAATCTATCGTGCGGGATTTAGTTGAAACATCCTATAAAATGACTCGTGAAACTGAAATGGAGTCAGTGCAAAACCGTGCTATGGATGCAGCTGAAGAAGCCGTTCTGGATATTTTATTACCTCGCGCTGATGGAGGAATGCTATCCGATACTGAAGACTCAACGCGACAAAAAATGCGTAAAAAATTACGTGAAGGTGATTTTGATACAAAAGAAATTGAAATAGAAGTACAAGCCTCCCGTATTGGTGTTGAAATTATGGCACCTCCTGGTATGGAAGAAATGACTAGCCAGTTACAGGGCATGTTTCAAAACCTGGGCAGTGAAAAAACAAAGGATCGTAAATTACCTGTTAAAGATGCACTGAAATTACTGACTGAAGATCATGCTGCCAAGCTAGTCAATGAAGATGAAATCAAGCTATCAGCAGTTGAAGCGGTAGAACAGCATGGTATCGTCTTTTTAGATGAAATAGATAAAGTGTGTAAACGCTCTGACAGCGGTGGCGGCGGTGATGTTTCTCGTGAAGGTGTGCAAAGAGATTTATTACCTTTAGTCGAGGGCAGTACCGTGAGTACAAAATACGGTATGATTAAAACGGATCATATCCTGTTTATTGCCTCAGGTGCTTTCCACTTAACTAAACCTTCTGACTTAATCCCGGAATTACAGGGGCGTTTTCCTATTCGAGTTGAACTGGATGCCTTAAGCACTGCAGATTTTGTGCGTATTCTGACCGAACCAGACGCATCGTTAACCGAGCAATATCAGGCTTTACTTGCAACTGAGGGTGTTACGCTGACTTTTACCGAAGATGGCATTCAACGTATTGCAGAACTTGGCTGGGAAGTGAATGAAAAAACTGAAAATATTGGTGCCAGACGTTTACATACTATTTTAGAGCGCTTGTTAGAAAGTATTTCTTTTGATGCACCTGATTTAGTCGACAAAGATATTGTGATTACTGCGGATTATGTTAACCAATATTTATCTGAATTTGTTCAGGATGAAGATTTAAGTCGTTATATACTATAGATATGCGTATTAAAGCAGAGCCTATTAACACCCTTTTGACAGAAATCAAGCTACATAAAGTATCTCGTGTGCTTGAAATAAGCTTTGATAATGGTCAGACTTTCCAGCTCCCCTGTGAGTATCTGCGTGTATTTACACCTTCAGCAGAAGCATTGGGGCATGCTCCGGGTCAGGAAACATTACAGGTAGGTAAAGAATACGTTGCT
>WTCN01000337.1 GCA_013138555.1 Methyloprofundus sp.
AGCACAGAAAACGAAAATATCACCACTTTTAAAGCTAAGTTAAGCCGCATGATGAATGCGGGTGTCACTGAAGCCAATATCAATGAGTTTGGTCGCTTTGATGATTTAAAAGGCGGCGTTGATAAAGCCAAAGCCAAGGCTTATTTTGAAGGATTGGAAAGTACTAGTATTTCACCTTTTAAGGTGAATATAAAAATCGATAGATTGCTTCAGGATTTTATTATGAGTGGTGGTTTTGATTTGTAGCACACTAGACTTCCCATACTTTACTGAACAAGGTTTTAAATTAAAAAAATTGTAAAGAAAAAATTAAATGTAGTTAATTTTACATTGTAATACTTAAGCTAATTCCCTTCCTAACTTGACAAAAATAATACTTAAACATTAAATAACATTTAAAATCATCATCTTAAATAAGACGAACAATACCTTTATGTGAACTTCCGTTTTAGGAAAGAAACCTAAAACTTAAGCTACCTGATTAATCACTCTTCTGGAAACGTTGCTAAAGTAAAACAAAAATCAAGGTTCATCGCGAACCCTTAAAAAAACAGCAAACCGGGGAATACCACTATCCGTCACACCCTGATGTCGAAAACTAATGACACTACCTATGGCGGGTGGTTTTTCCCTCTGTTGATGCGTAAAACCACTACCGATGAAAAATACTTTACCAGCAGCGCTTCTAACCTTAATTGCGCCCATTTTTCCAGTAAACTGCCCTTTCCCTTTACGATAATCAAGAACAATCGCTTCGGCCTCAGTAAAGGGCTTTAATTTGAGTAGATCTTTACTCCGTCCACTTCGGTAGATCCCTGCTTTATGATGCAGCATCAACCCTTCTCCCCCCTGATCAGTTACCGTTTTAAGGTGCCGAGTCAAGCTCTCTTCAGAAGCGACCTGAAATTGAGCAATGAAACCAAGATAGAGGCTAGGGTTCTGCTCAGACATACTCTGCATCACCGCGACTCGAGCCGAAAAATCCCCCTGATGGGCAGGCAAATCAAACACCATGAAGCTGACTTTTTTCCAGCCTATATGCGGTTTTAGTGTTCTGACAATCGAAACTGTTTGCTGATATTCTCCCCTGCCCGCCCATAACTCTCCATCCAGTGGAATGACAGGAAAGCCCTCAACAAACCAGTCCGGGGCATTTATAATCGTTCCACCTCTGGAGATGAATCGATGACCATCCCAACGCGCACGTACGCCATCCAGTTTTTCGCTAATCCAGTATTCAGTCACATCGACAGATGAATGAAATACTTTTGCCAGCATTACGTCTGGTTTATTAATCGCCAGTACAGGTGAAATTGATGCCAATATCCACACCAGGCTTAAATAAATTGTGAGCTGACGCTTTATATTATTCATCCGCTATTCCAGCCTACACGGTAATCACATAGTATAAGTATGCCGATCAGATTCTGCCGTACCCGCCAGATAGTTTTCAATCTTGTTTCTGGCTTGCCCTCCATCCTGATCGCTAAATTGCACACCGATACCTGCCGTTTTTGATCCTTCCGCACCCTGTGGTGTAATCCAGATAACTTCCCCTGCAATGGGTAAGCGCTCTGTTTCATTCATCAGGCTAAGTAACATAAATACTTCCTGCCCCATCTCATAAATACGCTTTGTAGGAATAAATAAACCTCCATTTTCAACAAAAGGCATATAAGCAGTATAAAGTGCATTTTTCTCTTTAATGGACAAGGAGAGAATGCCTTGCCGTGCTGATGTTTCTGACATAATTAATGATTGGCTATTGATTGAGACCAGGTAATTAAGATTTCTTCAAAAAGAAGCTGTTTATTAAGTTGCGTATGAAACCTGTCACTCGCTTTTAATAATAACTTATAAAATTCAAATAATAGTTTTAAGTCTAGTCGCTTCGCCAAGACATGCAAGTGCTTCCCTAAATCTTCATTCGTTAAAAGACTCGCTTCTACAGAAAAATGACATTTAATAATATCCTCGGTCCAGCTAATAAGCCAGCGCAGGAGTAATGTCGCGGGAAGCTTGTGCCATTTTTCTGCCAGGCTAACGGGACAGGTATTCCGTAATAAAATATTCTGCCAGTCTGTAAAACAGGCTTGGTACTGCTCCAGTAAGTTTTCTTCTGCATAAACTAAAGCCTGCAATGGCGCACCTTGCGCTAAATTCAATAATAATTTTTGCTGTTCAGTCACTCCCTGTTCCTGTAACCAAAGACTGGCATTACTCGTCTCAGGAGGCGCTAATAACAGTTTCTGGCAACGACTGATAATGGTTGCAGGCAGTTGCTGCATCTGTTCCGTCAGTAACAGGAATACGCTACGTTCTGGCGGCTCTTCCAGACATTTAAGAAAGGCATTCGCAGAATTAACATTCATTTTCTCTGCAGGTTTGATCAGCACGACGCGATAACCACTATATTGGGGCTTTAAAGCTAATTTTTTCAGCAATTGCCTGACTGAATCAATCCCGATTGCTTTACCGGGCTCTTCAGGCGCTAACAAAATAAAGTCAGGGTGGGTATTCGCCATAAATAATTTACAGCTTTCACAATGCCCACAAGCCACATCTTCCTGTCTCTCTAAACAGATTAGGTACTGCGCAAAATGTAAAGCCAGCTGCTGCTTTCCTAAGCCAGCCACACCGTTAATCAACAGTGCCTGAGGAATACGCTGCTGTTTAACATAGGCCACTAAATGTCGCCAATAGCTATCCTGCCAGGGGTAAATTTCATTAAGCATAGATAAAGGGAGATATTATATGTTTCATTTAACTATATAGAGTCTGTTTTTTTGCTTTCCAGAAATTCAAGCATGTCTTCATTTTCAACTCGATAATAAATTTCCTCGACAGACAAACTGACTTGAATAGATTCAAAATGTATATCTTCGCCTAAAAAATAATGCGTGGTACGCCAGTCATCACTTTTACGATAAACAGTTATATCAGCATAATCCTGCTCAATAAGCACATATTCCTTTAACGTTGGAATATTAATATATTCTAGGAGCTTATCTTTTTCATCTATCTTCCGGGTAGAGCGAGAAAGCACTTCAACAATAATAGTGGGGGTTTGCGTGACATACCCATTATTAATAAAGTTTTTATCACAGACCACCAATACATCGGGGTAACGATAGTGCCCCGTTGATGTTTTTACTTTCATATCGGATATAAAAGGTTCACAAGCAGTATTTTCTAAATGATTAGCAAATTTCCGGTAAATATTGCCTGAAATTCGCCCGTGATCTGGACTTACACCCGCCATAGCAAAAATCTGACCATCAACATACTCATGCCTTACTTCACGAGTTAGTTCACCTTTCAGGTATTCTTCTTCGCTTATCAAAGTCGCCTTTTTTATTACTGTGGACATTATTTAACACCTATTTTGGCTATGAACTTAAGACGGGGCAAATATTGTAAGCTTCAGGCTGGGCCGGCTTCCCCAGAAAATCAGTTATTACTATAATCGTTTTGTGTTAAATAATCCTGTGTTTAAGAGATGTGTTTAATATACAAGGTTGGGCTGCCGTCTTTTTGGCAACCCAACAATTCAATTAACCGACCTATATACCCGAAAATGTTGGGTTAGCTTGTTGCGCTAACGCTTAACAAGCTAGCCCAACCTACGCGGTAAAATATATCCTGTCCCAAGTTAAGTTGGTAGCCAGCTATCGGAAGCGGGACTAAAGATCCCGCTCCCAAGTATTGATGCTTAATTTCTGAGACCCTATATATGAGATCATAACAAAAAAATGATATATTTTTGCTACTAACTTTTGAAGAATAAGCTAAACACCTGTTCAATCTGACTTTGCACATTATCCAGGCTGACACTGGCATCAATGACTTTTACTCTCTCCGGCTGTTGCTTAGCAATACTCAAATAAGCCTGCCGAACCTGCTCAAAAAAAGCCATTTTTTCCGACTCGAACCTATCTAAGGCAGCTCGCTGCCCTGCTCTTTTCATACCAAGCTGTATAGGCGCATCAAGTAATAAGGTTAAATCAGGACGCAAATCACCCTGAACAAAATCCTCTAACCAGCGTATAGAAGAGAGCTCCATGCCTCGACCTCCCCCTTGGTAAGCATAGGTAGCATCGGTAAAACGGTCACATAACACCCAGTTACCTTGTTCTAATGCCGGTTTTATGACATGTTTGATATGCTGTGTCCGTGCTGCAAACATCATTAATAATTCTGCCTGTTCGGCAATCGCTTCTTGCTCTTTATCCAGTAATAGCGCCCGCAGCTTCTCGGCTAATGCAGTTCCGCCAGGCTCCCGCGTTAAAAGAAGCGGAATATTATTCGCTACCAGTAAGGATTGAATAAAGGCAATATTAGTCGTCTTACCAACCCCTTCCCCGCCCTCTAGGGTAATAAATCGCCCTGTCATGATTATCGCTTCCTCTGAAAAGTATTGACGGCCTGGTTATGCGCTGCCAAAGTTGCTGAAAAAATATGACGACCATTGCCTTTAGCAACAAAATACAGGCTTTTATCCTGAGATGGGTGTAATACAGCATTAATCGCCAATTCACCCGGCATGGCAATAGGTGTAGGTGGTAAGCCTTTAATTCGATAGGTATTGTAAGCAGTGAGTTCGCGCAAATCCTTTTTACGTATATTGCCCTGATAATTTTCACCCATGCCATAAATAACAGTAGGGTCTGTTTGCAGGCGCATGCCTTTTTTTAATCGACGAATAAAAACGCCCGCAATCATAGGCCGCTCTACAGCAGCTCCGGTTTCTTTCTCTACAATAGAGGCCAGTATCAAGGCTTGATAAGCATCTTTCAAGGGGAGCTCTGCACTTCTATTTGCCCATTGAGCCGTGAGTATTCCCTGCATTTTCTGATAGGCGCGCTGCAAAATGGCTAAATCTGTCGTGTGTTTTTCAAACTGGTAGCTATCAGGAAAAAACAAGCCTTCCGGATGAGTCTGTCTGACTCCCATTTTTTGCAGGATTTCTCCATCGCTCAAACCCGTGATTGTCTGTTTAAGCTGGGGATTATTGGCTAATGCCCGGCGCATTTCTCTAAAGTTCCAACCTTCCGGAAAGGTGATTGTATGCTGCAGAGTCTTACCCTGACTGAGTAGCACTAAAAATTCTTTAGCTGTTATATCAACGGGCAGCTCATACTCGCCCGCCTTTAACTGGTTAATCAAGCCTTGCTGATAGGCTAATACCTTAAACCAATGCTTGTTAACCGGGAGTTCATGCTCAAGCAAAGTCTGCATAATACTCCGAAATGAACTGCCTTTGCTAATATCAATCACCACAGGCTGTTTAGTCACTATCGGCTGACTGACAAAGGCATTATAATCCATAATAGCCCAGCCAGTAACAAGACTGACAAGCAGTAAAATAATAGCAAAAAATCGTAATATCATTTTAAATGAGCCACTTTATAAGCGGCCAAATAAGCCATTATTTTTTGTGTCACCGCCCCCACTGGATAAGTCTTGTGTTCAAGCGATTTAACGGGCCAGACTCCGATGACCGAGTTAGTCAGAAATATTTCATCTGCCGCCAAGACAAATTCACGTGTTAATAAAGCTTCTTGCAATACAATGTGGTTTTTCCTGGCAAGTTCGATAATAATCTGACGCATCACACCTTTAATACCCGATAGCTTGATTTCTGGTGTATAAATGACCTGATCTTTAAGCACAAATACATTGCTCATCGTGCCTTCTATAACATGCTCATTCAGGTTAAGCATAAGTCCCTCCTGAAATTCATCATCCCATTCAGCACGGGCTAGCACTTGCTCCAGACGATTATTATGTTTTAAGCCGGCAAGAACCGGGTTAAGGCCTAAGCGGAGCTCGCAAAAGCGGGCTTTAATACCTGCGCTTTTATAACTCTCGGGATAATCAGGAAAAGGATATAAGGCGACAATCCGGGTGACTTGTATCGCATCTGGCTGTCGATAGCCACGCCCACCAGAACCCCGTGTCAGTATTACTTTGACAACCGCCTGTGCAGCATCTTTGCTCAGCCGGGTGATTTCATCCAGCAAAAGAGTTTCCGCTGGAAAAGGAATTTTCAATATCAGGCAGCCTGTTTTTAAACGCGCTAAATGCTGCTGTAAAAAAACGGGCTGACCTTGAATAACTTCTATTGTTTCAAACAAACCATCGCCATAATGCAAGCCACGATCTGTCACCGCTAGTGTATTTTTGCGTTCGCCATTGATTAACATCATTAGCAAAGCATTAGCTATTTATTCGTAGCGCTTAAAGACCAGTGAGCCATTCGTCCCACCAAAGCCAAAAGAATTAGAAATAGCAATATCTATTTTCATATCACGCGCGGTATTTGCGACAAAATCCAGATCACATTCAGGATCCTGATTTTCAAGATTGATCGTTGGTGGGGCAATCTGGTTTTTAATGCTTAAAGCACTTAATACCGCTTCAATCCCCCCCGCAGCACCTAATAAATGACCAATCATTGATTTAGTGGAACTCACTGCAATTTTATAAGCATGATCACCGAGGGCCGCTTTCATGGCCTGTGTCTCACCTAAATCACCCGCTGGTGTAGAAGTACCATGCGCATTGATATAGTCAACATCCGTGACATTTAAGCCAGCATCACGTATCGCATTTTTCATACAGCGTGCCGCACCTTCACCACCTGGTGATGGTGTCGTCATATGATAGGCATCACCACTCATGCCATAACCGACAACTTCTGCGTAAATTTTGGCACCACGCGCTTTGGCATGTTCCAGCTCTTCCAGAACAACCACACCCGAACCATCACTTAAAACAAAACCATCCCGGTCTTTATCCCAGGGACGACTCGCCGCCTGTGGGTCATCATTACGCCGTGAAAGTGCTTTAGCCGAAGCAAAGCCCCCCATTGCCGTAGCAGATGTTGTACAGCGCTCTGCTCCACCAGCAACCATAACGTCTGCATCACCATATTTGATAAGTCGTGCCGCATCTCCAATATTGTGCGTACCCGTTGTACAGGCGGTCACAATAGCAAAGTTTGGTCCCTTTAATCCATATTTAATGGAAAGATTACCAGAAATCATATTAATGATATTGCCTGGCACAAAGAAAGGTGAAATGCGCCGTGGGCCGCTTTTTGTATAGGTAGCATAACATTCTTCTATACCTGTCACTCCACCGATGCCGGCACCAATAGCAACACCTATTCTTTCAGCATTCTCTTCAGTTACTTCTATCCCTGAGTCTTCAATCGCTTGACAACCTGCTGCAATACCATATTGGATAAAGCCATCCATACGCTTTGCATCTTTTGCCGGAATATATTCTGTGATATCAAAATTTCTGATCACACCACCAAAAGTCGTCGCAAAAGGAGAAATATCAAATGAATCAATCGGACTGATACCGCTTTTGCCATTAATAATACCATCCCATGTTTCGGAAACAGTGTTTGCAAGAGGCGTAACTGCGCCTAGCCCTGTAATAACAACGCGTCGTGTACTCAATGGAGGGTTCCTAAGATAAAAGTTGATTTGAAAAAAGAAAGGGGTTATTAATGGGCAATAGATTATCACCCATTAAAGATAACGCGTCAGAAAATTAGCCGTTAGCGTTTACGTAATCTATCGCTTGTTGTACAGTGGTAATTTTTTCCGCATCATCATCAGGAATTTCACATTCGAATTCTTCTTCCAAAGCCATGACCAATTCTACTGTATCAAGAGAATCAGCGCCTAAATCATCTACGAATGACGCATCATTGGCAATATCTTCTTTAACACCTAATTGCTCAGCAACAATCTTTTTTACACGTTCTTCAATGTTACTCATATT
>WTCN01000230.1 GCA_013138555.1 Methyloprofundus sp.
TCTGAAATTGCTTTGCAGGTGTTTGTTTCTGGTCTTTCGCCTTTGCTATAGGTTGAATTTTCTGTATCGGCTTCCCAGCCTGCATTGTTAAGTTGTTGATCTATTATCAGGCGTGTATCGGCTTCTGATAGGTCTAAGGTTGATTGTGAGATGGATTTAACAAAGGTGGTTTTGTCTTTTTCTGGTAGCTTATTAAACTCTTTTGCTGCCTGTTCATTCGACTGCTCAAATTGTGAAGTGACTTCTGCAAGCTTTGCCTCTGCTTCTTGTGCTAACGTTTCCCATGTTTCTGCTTCTGATGTCATTTCAGCAGTACGTTTGTGTTCTGCTTTTAGCTTGCTGGCTTGAGCTTCTTTGAGGGCTTCTGCTACTTTAAGTCTTTGAGAGTCTTTCTGTTGTTCTTTTGCTAAGATTCGGATGCGATCTTCTAGCTCTCTTACTTCAAGTGAAGGGTCGGTAGGCTCAATGAATTTTCCTGCATTGAAATTTTTGGCTTTATCGCCTCCAAAACTTTTATGAAACCATACAGAAAGCATCCACGCTGTTTTTAGAGATTGTTTTGCATCTCGGTGGTTGGAGCTAAAGTCATGCGTTGCTTGATTCCCTACCTTTCTAATAAAGTGGAAGGCATCGAGTACATTTTTATCTAAATTTATTTGCTGGTGAATTTGGTTTAATAAGTCAAATTGACGGTTTTGATCATCAAGATTAATTCCTACTCTAGCGGCAATGTCTTGAGCAAGTGCTTCACCGAGCTGGCGAACCTTGACTAATGTGGTGTTAGGATCTGGGACAAACGCGCGTTCGGCTGTGATACCTAACTGGGCAAGGAACTCATCATGCTTTGATAGGAAATCAAAATTAGACTTTCTTTCTTGCATATATATTAAAACGTCCTGTTAGTCATATTTAGAGGTATTTAATTTAACATTATTAATGACAAGATAAGTAGACCTGAATAACCTTACTGTATTTCAATTATAGATCAAAAGCTAACTTTTCCTATTTTTTTGAATGCCCTCTCATGGCTGTTATGAATCAGTCAAAATAATTGGCTACTAACTTAACACGGGACAGGAGATATTTTACCGCGTAGGTTGGGCTAGCTTGTTAAGCGTCAGCGCAACAAGCTAACCCAACATTTTCGGGTATATAGGTCGGTTAATTGAATTGTTGGGTTGCCAAAAAGACGGCAGCCCAACCTACGATATTTGTCCCGTTTTAAGTTCGTAGCCAAATAATCGTTGGGTGATAGAAGAAATAAAAAACTAATTTATAAACAGTGAGACAGGTAGGCTCAAGCCTACTCCCCTTTTAATTGCTGTTTTTTAAATTTTGCAAAGGCTCGGTTTTCCTTAAATTCGACCAGTTTATGAATGACATAAAGTAACTTAAAAGCAAACAGAGGGAGTTTAATCTGAGAATTATTATATGCATCGCCCGATAAAACCGAGATAACGGCTGATTTTAATTTCTGTTTAACGGGGTGCTGGCTTGCCTCATCAGAGGCCATCAATAATTTATGTAATGCCGGACTGTTAAAACGATAGATAAACCAGCAAAAAGCTTTTATTTCTGCGGCGACCGATTTTTCAAACTGGCTAATTAATTGTTTGTCAGTGCTTGTGTTATTAAGCAACTGATCAACCAGCTCTGCGCCTCTCGTGGCACTTTGCATGGCGAGATAAACACCGCTGGAAAAAACTGGATCGACAAAAGCATAAGCATCGCCAATTAATAGAAAACCATCACCCGACATAATGCTGGACTGATAAGAATAATTTCCTGTTGCCTGTATCTCACCCTCTAATTGAGCATCTTTCATGCGCTGACTGATTTTAGGAATCAGATTTAAAGTATTATGAAAAAATGTGTTTAAATCGGTGTCGCGTGTTTTTAAGTAATCTGGCCAGCAGACACAGCCAATACTCATCGTACCGTCTTTAAGCGGGATCAGCCATACCCAGCCATGTTGAAACCAATAAATACTGATATTCCCTGCATCTTTGCCAGCTCTGCGTTCAACATTTTTAAAATGACCAAAAATAGCCGCCATCTTGTGTTTTGGGTTTTTATGTTTGCTATTGAGTTGCTGTGCCAATAGCGTATCTCGCCCTGATGCATCAACCAGATAGCGGCTAGTAAATTCATGCTGTTGACCCTGTTCATCGACAGCAAACACTTTTTTGAGCGAATCATTTAACTCAGTGTGGGTGACGCTCATGCCTTCAAGAGCGGTAACGCCTTTTTTCTGGCAGTTTCTAAATAATATTTCATCCAGCTCAGAGCGTCTGACTTCATAGGCAAAAGCAGGGCTGTTATTAGTCGCTTTAGCAAAATAAAAGGTATCCAGTGCCAGCGGGGTCTCTAAGGAGTTGAATTCAGCAGCGTATTTCTTAATCCCTATCGCATCAACCTGATCAAGTACGCCGAGTTTTTCAAAGATTGGTAAATTCATCGGTAATAAGGACTCACCGATATGAAAACGGGGATGATGGGCTTTTTCTAGCAGACAAATATCATGGCCTTTTTCAGCGAGTAAACTGGCAATAGTGGTTCCTGCCGGTCCGCCGCCAATCACTAAAACATCAAAGTGTGATTTCATTTTAGGCCATTGCTCCATTGATATTAATAATTTGTCCTGAGATATAGCTAGCATCATCAGAGCATAAAAAAGCCGCGAGAGCCGCGACTTCTTCTGGCTTTCCTGCGCGTTTCATCGGCACGATGTTTTTAATCATTTGCTTATCAAAACTATTTTCCGTCATCGTGCCTTCAATAATGCCGGGCGCAATCGCATTAACGGTAATTTTCCGGGATGCCAGTTCCTGTGCCAATGATTTGGTTGCACCATTTAACGCGGCTTTTGCTGCTGAATAGTTGCATTGTCCACGGTTGCCCATTACACCGGCAACAGATGACATATTAATGATGCGTCCCCAGCGGCTTTGTATCATCGGCATTAATAGCGGTTGAGTGACGTTATAAAAACCATGTAGAGACACATCGATGACATCTACCCAGTTTTCCCGGCTCATTCCAGCCAACGGAGCATCACGGTGTATGCCTGCGTTATTGATGATAATCTGGATAAGACCTGATGCAGAAAGTTTTTTCACCGCTTCTTCAGTCGCTGTTGCATCACAAACATCGAAGGCACAGGCTTCGGCTGAGCCGCCTTGTTGCTGGATGTTATCGGCCACCTGTTGTGCTTTTGCGTAATGATGATTGCTATGCACAATCACATGGATGTTGTTTGCTGCGAGGCGATAGCAAATAGCAGAGCCTATATCGCCACTCGCGCCAGTAATAAGTGCTTTTTTCATATTTAAGTATTAATAACGGTTGCTCGGGCATCAAGCAGTAAAGTGTCATGACTGTCGCTAATGCGCAATAAATAGACCGCGCCATTTTCTATTTTTAGTTCAGCATTGGCTTCTATATGTAAGGGGCCTGTTACGGTATCCAGGGAATCAATATAAAAATGAGCGTTGCGTACTGCTGCGAGATAGCCTGGAGTAGACTTGCCTGATAACAGGCCGCCATGTATTGCCATGCATTGTGCACCATACTCTATAAGGTGTATGACAGAAAGGCTACCGGCTAAACGTAATGGGTTGTCGCTGAGCAGGTGAGACTGTGTGCTGCAATGAATTTGCTGTGTATTCCATGCATCCACCTGGTCAATAAGTATCATCGGGGCTGCATGTGGAATAAGGTGGGCAAATTGTGTTTGATTTAAAGGCTTATTGTTCATCTTGTTTATTTTGTTGCCAATAATCATAAAAATTAAACCAGTTATAAGGTGTTTCCAGCATTTGTTTTTCTAAAATATCAGCATATTTCTGCGTGTAGGCCTGTATGTCTTGCTGCCTTGTTTTTCGATTCAGGGTGACTTTATCCGCCAGTAGTTCGAAGCTGACTTTATAGCGGTTTCCACCTAGATAGACACCAAAAAATACAATAATAGGAATATCTAACGCGGCAGCGATCAAAACCGGAGCCGATGACATCTGCACAGGTTCACCTAATAAACTACAGGTGACCGTCTTTTCATTCGCTGTCCCCATAAGCCTGTCACCTAATAAACCTACGGTAATTCCCTGGTCGGTTGCCTCTTTTACTTTTAGCAGACTACTAGGGCTCCCATCCAGAGTAATCAGTGTGTCTGCTGCATCAAGATTAAGTGCATTAAGGACTTTTACCATCATAGGGGCTTGCAGCTCATGCATGAGAATCTTAATAGGTAAAGGGTGGTTTTGTAAGCCATAACTACGCAATATTTCAAAACTACCGATATGACTTCCCAGAAGCAGGCAGCCAATGCCTTTTTTATTATATTTAAGGGGCATATTTTTATCCGGGAAAATAATATGCAATTTAGAAAATTGCCCGGTCAGTAAATAGACCCGGTCCAGAATAGTTGAGGCAAACGCATGTATATGCTTGAGACTATCCAGCCAGGTTACTTTACGTTTTAACACTTTTGCCAGATATTGTTGAGATGCCTTGCGTTGCGGGGTGGCAAACAGAAAAAAGTACAAAGAAATAGGATAAAGAAAGCTGCGTGCCACGGGGCGGCCAAGATGCAAAGCAATCCAGCGTATCAATAATAGCGTGGATGTGTTGCTACGTTCATCAAAGTTTTGCCATTGTTTACTCATGCGCAGTCTCTTGTTTTGCTTTGATAATAAATGCACCTGTGACCAGGGTATGTGTCGCATGACTACAGGTAAATTTAATTTTTTTCTCAGATGATTGCATGAGTTTGATAGTGAATTGCTGATCAGGATTGAGGGGGTAGAGAAATTTTGCCTGGGCTAAAGTATCAATCGTATATTCAGGCTGCCAGTTTAAAAGTTGTTGCTGTACATAATTTAATATTACCACGCCAGGCACAATAGGGTTATCTGGAAAGTGTCCAGCAAAGCAAGGGTGAGTCGCAGGTATGCAATAGTGCTGTTTATTTTCTAACAAGGTGGTATGTCCGTATCAGTTGGTCAAGCTCGGTTTTGATAAGTTTACCCATCGTATTACGTGGTAAAGCAGAGACTGCGTATATTGCACGTGGCATAAAGACTTCGTCAATGGATTGTTTTAAATGCTGGATAATGGTTTGTTTGGGTAACTGGCTAACAACCAGTGCAGATAAACGTTCATTATTGCTGGGAAAGAATACACCATCTTCAATGCCTTTGATTGAGGTCAGTCGCTGGTTAAGGTCGCTGAGTGATGCTCTTTTTCCGGCAATTTTGATGGTGTCGGCAGAGCGGCCTAACAGGGTGAAAAGTCCCTGTTTATCAATAGTGAAATTATCATCCAAAATCTGTGGTTTGGCAATATGTCCCCCTTGTAAAATAAATTGTCCCTGTTTTTGGGCTAGCTGGATAGTCGCGTAAGGTCTCCATTGTTCAGATATAGTCGCACGGCGTGTCGCAAAAGAGAGGGTTTCGGTACTGCCAAATAATTCAAATACAGGGGCTTGTAACTTCTGTTCAATTTGCTTTGCCAGATCCCTACTCATCGGTGCTGTTGAAGATAGGATAAATTTAATATCAGCCCAGTCACTGCTAATTTGACTACAGCTTTTTAAATGTCTTGGGGTAGAAATCAGGATTTTATCAGCTGCTAAGGCTGACAGAGCAGTATTGATGTCTTGCGGATAAAAAGGACGGCTATTATGTAAACTCAGCTGGGAAAATAAAACCCAGAAGAGTGATGTTTCCAAACCATACATATGTTGCATGGGAGCGGTCGATAAGACAGTCATGCTCTGGTTTTGCAGATTAAAACGCTGTAATGCCAACTGCGCAGATGTCTGGAATTCACGCCAGGTTTTTTGTATGGCCTTGGGCTGCCCAGTGCTACCCGAAGTAAAAGAAATCGAGAGTGGGATGTCGATATCTATCAGCGGGAAAGGCTTGCTGCTTTTGTCTAATTGCGCATAACTAAGGAATAGGTCTGCCTTGGCTTTATCGTCACTTAATAGATAGCTATCAGGATAATTGGTCGTTAAATTTAACAGGGTTTCTGGAGCCTGGTTGGAGGGCAGTAGCGATGTTTGCTGACGTATGCAGGCAGCGAGATAGGCAACGATGAAGAGGTAACGATCCTGGCATAGGTTAATGACATGGTTTTTTTCAGGTAATTTTTCACTGAGTGACACAGCATGGGCTAATAAGTCAGCACGACTCATAATGCCTGAAGGGCAGATGCAAAAAGCGCTATTCAGCGTATTCTGTAAGGTGCTAGTTAAAGAAATAGTGTGGGGATTGTGTTGTGTCAAGTTAAGTGCGGTCAATAAACTAATTTGAATGGGGTATTTTAGCTGTTAGCAGTGATGCTATTCAAGTTTAGAGCTAAATTTAGAGAGTATATTGGATGCAAAGATTTATCTGTGTCTATGTTAAAATACTGGGCTGAATAATATTTTCCAGCGGAGTGAAATGAAGCGATTTTGGGTAAGGGAATGCTAAGTAAAGAGAAAAGGAATTCCTATATTGTGAGTTTATTATTTGCAATGACGGTCTGGTGTAGCTGGTTGTTTTATACTTACCCTGATAGCTGGGCTGTCATACAGGATAACTGGCAAGTGACCGTCACGATGGTGTTTGGTTCTATTATAGCGGGTGCTACCAGTGAGGGAGGGGGTGCAATTGCCTTTCCTGTTTTTACCAAAGTATTACAGATTCCCCCGGCTGATGCGAAAGTTTTTTCCCTGGCGATACAAAGCGTGGGGATGGTCGCCGCTTCCATTGCCATAATAATGATGCGCGTTAAAGTATTATGGCGAGTGATAGCCTGGGTCAGCCTGGGAGGGCTAATAGGACTGGTGATAGGCTCTGTCTGGCTGTCTGCTTTATTGCCCCCCGGTATGATCAGAATGCTGTTTACCGTTATGGCGGTCAGCCTGGCATTTACGCTTATTCGTTTAAGCAGCGGTTTTCGGCTTAATCATATGAAAATGCCAGAAATAAGCGTAAGGGAAATGGGTATTTTATTAAGCGTTGGTGTGAGCGGTGGTATAGTGTCGGGTTTAGTAGGCAGCGGAATTGATATGCTTTGCTTTTCGGTACTGGTTTTATTGTTTCGTATCAGTGAAAGTATCGCAACGCCCACTTCGGTGATCTTAATGGCAGTGAATTCGGTTTTTGGTGTTTTATTGCAGATTTTTGTTTTTGCTGGAATCAATGAGCAAGTACAGGCTTACTGGCTGGCTGCGATTCCTGTTGTTGTTATCGGCGCACCCTTAGGTGCATTTTTTTGTAATCGAATGCATTATCTGCATATTCGTTATCTGTTAATTGCTTTAATTAGTCTAGAGCTAGGGACTTCCTTATGGTTGTTAACGTTTGATGCATCACTTATTTTCTTTAGCTTGAGTATGTTAGTGCTGTTTTTGAGTATTATGATTTCGATGAGTAGAGCGCGACTTTATATCCGCTCCTCTGAACAGGAGTCTTTGTGATTAAATATTGTTGCGAGTGGTTGCTTTACTCTTTGCTACTTGTCTATTGGGCCGTGACGTCGGTAAGCATTTCTCTGATAGGGACTCTGTTGTACTTGGTATTACCACGTAAATATGCCCCTGTTTGCGGGCGATTTATATTACAAAAAGATTTCCAGTTGTTTGTTTTTTTATTAAAAATTACCGGCTTGCTCATTTTAGAGGATGAAGAGTTAAAAACACTGGCCAATAAGCAAGGAGCGATGATTGTTGCACCCAATCATATTGCTATATGGGATGTGGTTTTTATCGTGGCACAGGTGCCTGAGCTTATTTGTATTATGAAAGAGAGTATCTTGAGAAACCCATTATTGGGTGGAGGAGCATCGCGTCTTGCTGGTTACCTCCCTGTTAGCTCAATTACTCAAATGTTAAAATTAGCCAAATCCCGCTTAAAGAGTAATAAGCAGTTGTTAATGTTTCCCGAGGGAACGCGGACTAAAACGAATGAACAGTGGTTGAACCCCTTAAAAGGTGGAGTCACTCTATTAGCCAGACAGGCGGCTGTGCCTATCGTACCTGTATTTATCCGCAGTAATACCCGGTTTTTTGAAAAAGGCTGGCCTTTATACCGGAAACCTGAATTTCCGTTAAAAATCAATATTAGTGTGGGTGAGCCTGTCCTAGCTGCCGAAGGTGAGTCGGTACAGGCATTCGCCCAGCGCCTGGAAAAAATATTTATTGATGAGTTATCCAGCCCTCATCCCCTGCGTAGAGTACAAAAAACAAATGATGAGTGATAAGAGCCCGTTATCCAGCAGCCATCTGGTGTTAATCCCTAGTTATAATACCGGAAAGTTATTAAAAGATACCGTTGCAGAAGCATTGCAACAGTGGTCACCCGTCTGGGTGGTCATCGATGGCAGTGATGATGGTAGTGAGCATTTATTAAAACCATTACAAGAACACTATGCAGATGCTTTAGTTGTTATCGTACTTGCAGAAAATAAGGGCAAAGGAGCCGCAGTTCTGGCAGGCATTACCCAGGCCAGTGAGGCAGGCTATACACATGTATTGACGATGGATGCAGATTATCAGCATCCTGCCAGCTTTATCAAAAAATTTATGCAGACTTCTATGGATAGGTCTGAGGCAATGGTTTTAGGTGAGCCGCAGTTTGATGATTCTGCGCCTGCTCTGCGTGTGCAAGGGCGGCGTATTTCAAATGCCTGGGCAAATCTGGAAACGATGGGCTGGGGCATACATGATTCCCTATTCGGGATGCGCGTCTACCCTATTGCAGACTTAATGGCAGTGATGCACTCAACACGCTGGGCAAGACGTTTTGACTTCGAGCCGGAAGTAGCGGTACGTATGGCCTGGCGGTGTATTCCTGCGCTTAATATTGCTACGCCGGTACGTTATATTTCTAAACAGGAGGGCGGTGTCAGCCATTTCAAATATGTGCGGGATAATGTATTGTTGACAGGGATGCATCTCCGCTTGTTTTTAGGTTTTTTGTTACGTTTTCCAACATTAAGGTTACGCAAAAGATAGGCTATAGTTTCTCAGTTAAATAAATTCCATTTGTATAACGGATAACATCCCTTTGAGGGATGGTATCCGTGAAGTTATTTTTCTGAGAATCTATAGAAATGGAAAATAAATGTCATTCAGAAGTAAAGTAGATTAAAATTGCCTTACATCTAATAAGTTATTAGATGTCCTTTTTCATTTTTTTCATTCGCTAATATGAATAACAAGCAAGAATTATTTGTTGCAGGAATAGGCACTTCTGCCGGTGGACTAGAACCATTGCGCTCCTTCGTTAAAAAATTGCAGCCTACTGGTAATATGGCTTACATTATTGCCCAGCATACGGCTCAAGAGCCGTTTGCTACTCTGGATTCATTGCTAGAGCGTGATACCCGATTGAAAGTTGTCAACGCTGAAAACCAGATGCAACTGCTTGCTGATACCCTGTATATTCTCCCTTACATAAAGGGTATTCATATTAAAGACGGTAAGATAAAGCTGTCTAAAGCAGATACCACAACCCAGCCCCCCAGGCCTTCCATAGATCAGTTATTTACCTGTCTTGCTGGTGCCTACGGTGACCATGCTATCGGGATTATTTTTTCAGGCTCTGGGGCAGATGGTGCACGAGGGTGTGAAGAGATAAAATCCGCCGGTGGGCTAACCATCGCGCAGTCTCCGTCTTCTGCGAAATTCGACAGTATGCCTAAAATGGCTATCCATTTAGCCAGTGTTGATTTAGTACTGACAGCGGAACAAACCGCTGACAAACTGATGTTGCTTGCCAACAACCCGGAACTTTTAAGTTCTGAGAGAGATCTTGATTTACCCCCAGAAACCAGTAATGAAATTATTGAGAAAATACTTAAAAAAACGGGTATTGATTTTGTAAATTATAAAACGACCACTATCAATCGCCAGATAAACCGGCGTATGGCTTTATTACATATCAGTGATATTAAAGAATACGGGAAATATTTTAATGATAACCCTGATGAAACCACTCTGCTAGCCAATAATTTTTTGGTCTGTGTGACATCATTCTTTCGCGATGACGAAAGCTATCAGTCATTAAAGCGGGCGTTACACGAAATCATCAAATCTAAAAAGATAGGTGATGAGATTCGTATCTGGATACCTGCCTGTGCAACTGGGGAAGAGGCCTATTCAATTGGCATATTACTGGCCGAGGAACTGGGGCCTAAATTAGCCAGTTTTAGAGTGCAAATATTTGCCACCGATATTAATCCGCATACTGTGCAGTTCGCCCGAAAAGCCAGTTATACCGAGACATCGCTTAGCAAAATGCCGCAGCATCTAAGGGACAAGTATTTTACTCGTCAGCAGCAAGGTTATACGGCTAATCAGGTTCTGTCTGAGATGATGATTTTTTCACAGCATAATGTCTTACAAGACCCGCCTTTTATTAGAGTGGACCTTGTGAGTTGCCGGAATTTGTTGATTTATTTAACTCAGGAATCCCAGCAACGCCTATTGAAAATTTTTCACTATACCCTGATTACGAATGGGTTGTTGTTTTTAGGACACTCCGAAACAGTGGGTAACCTGAGTAATGCTTTTGCTGAATACGATAAGAAGCATAAGCTGTACATAAAGCAAAATTCCCATTTCTTCCATCCCATATTAAATAAGGGAATTACACCGCCGCTGACAATTGTCCATAATCCACGCCGGTTAGTGACAAATGAGATGGAATACCGTCGCCTGGGTGAACAAAAGATAGTCGAACTGTATGCCAAACCTGCTATTCTGGCAACACAGCAAGGAGAGATTCTAGAGTTCTATAATGATTGTGCCCCTTTTATTCAAGTGAAGCCTGGCAGCGCTGATTTTAATCTTTTTTCAATTCTTGATCCTTTATTTAGAACTGAAATCAAGGCATTACTTTACCAGGCCAGACATGCCAAGAATGGTGTGATGAGTCAGCCAATTCCATTATTTATTGAAGAGCGTCAGCAGCTATTTCGTTTACATTTTAATTTGCTTGATAGCCCACTGGACGAGGAACAATTAATCCTTATCAGCTTTGATAACGCAGTTAATACTGATGCTGTTAAAGCGACTGATTTGCAGCCAGACTCTGAATTGGTCACTGGCCTGAAGCATGAATTGAATATTAGACGGGAAACCTTACATACCGTCACAGAAGCACTGGAAACCTCTATTCTGGAATTGCAATCCTTGAACGAGGAAGCGCAGGTTTCCAACGAGGAGCTACAGTCTACCAATGAAGAGCTGGAGACATCTAATGAGGAGCTGCAGTCAACGAATGAGGAGTTAAGTGTTCTTAATGATGCATTGGCAGAGAAAAGCGAAGAGTTAGAGGATATAAATGATGATTTTGAAAATGTGCTTAATAGCATTCAGAATGCAGTTTTAGTTATTGATGAGAAGCTGATAATTCATCAATTTAATGAAACCAGCAGACATTTCTTTAATTTTGAGAGGGTAGGTAATCAATTACCTAACCTGAGTTCCATTGAGGCTTTTTTTCATGCAGAAACTTTGATAGGGAAAGTCAGACAGGTCATCAAGACAGGCGTTGTTTTTCAGGATACGCTGGTTAAGCAGAGCCAGTACTATGAATTGTTGATTTACCCCTATTTAAATAAAAGAGGTAAAAACAAATCCAGAGCAGTCATTACCATCAAAGATATTACGGATAGACATAAAGCAGAACAGAAGATTCATACGGCGGCGCAGGTATTTGATGCGGCCTCTGAAGGTATTATGATTACTGACAAGGAACAGCGGATGGTTTCTGTTAACCCCGCCTTTACTCTGATTACCGGTTATGAATATAACGAAGTCATAGGTAAAAGTCCGAGGCTTTTGTCATCAGGTCGACAAGGAAATGCATTTTACCTACAGATGTGGGATAGCATTAACACGACAGGCAAATGGCAGGGAAAAATCTGGAACCAGAATAAAAAGGGAGATATTTATCCTGAATGGCTTTCAATCAGTTCATTAGCAGATAAAGAAGGCAAGCCTAATGGGTATATAGGTATTTTTTCTGATATTACTAGTCTGGTTAAAGCAGAGCAGATGATTCTGCAGCAGGCAAATTTTGATGCATTGACTCAGTTACCCAATAGAAATCTGTTTTTTGATCGCTTGCAACAAGCGATGCTTCAAGCGAAGCGTCAGAATAGTCAGCTTGGTATTATGTTTATTGACCTGGATGGCTTTAAAGTGATTAATGACTCGCTAGGTCATTCTCAAGGCGATATTATTCTGCAGCAAATTGCCGAACGTATGCGCCAGGTTTCCAGAGAGTCAGATATTTTTGCGCGTTTTGGGGGTGATGAATTTACCTGTCTGATTAACAATATAAAATCTGCATCAGATATCATCCCCTTTGTAGAAAAACTTCTACAAGCGATTGATACACCCGTGACAGTGAAAGGGATTACATTGCATATTACTGCCAGTATTGGTATTTCCATTTACCCGGATAATGGTGATGATGCGGAAACTTTAATAAAGCATGCGGATAATGCCATGTATAAGGCAAAAGATGATGGGCGTAATACTTATCAGTTTTTTACCTCACAGATGCATGAACAAGTGCTGAACCATTATCGTATGGGGAATGACCTGAAATTTGCGATAAAACATAATACCTTCCAGATCTATTATCAACCTGTTGTGGAGTTAAAAACGCTGCGGATTGTAGG